>JBKKAU010000228.1:0-48119 GCA_046714475.1 Thermoanaerobaculia bacterium | reverse complement strand
GGACCAGGATGCGCGCTCCCGGGGCCTCGGCGGCTTCGTCCGAGATCGGCTCCATGGGAACCGGCGAGCCGCCGGCGCGGCCCCACTCCTCGCAGAAGACGGTCGCCAGGCCCCAGGCGGCCGGGCCCGTGACCCGGGCGTGGGTGTCCCGCCAGCTTTTCTCCTCCGGGTCCGGCGAGGCGTATTCGTCGCCGATGTTCATGCCGCCGGTAAACCCGACCCGGCGGTCGATCGTCAGGATCTTGCGGTGGTCGCGGAACGGCAGGAGCCAGGAGCGGCGCACCGTCGGGTTGTAGAGCCGCAGCTCGATCCCCCGCGCCTCCATCTCGCGCCAGAAGTCCGATTCGGTCTTGTGCGAGCCGAGGGCGTCGGCCAGGACGTGGACGGTGACGCCCCGCTCGGCGGCCTCCGCCAGGACGTTCAGGAACCGCCGTCCGGTGACGTCGCCGCGGAAGACGAAGAACTCCAGCAGGATCTCCCGCTGGGCGGCGGCGACCGCCTCGTACATGGCCGGAAAGGCGTCCTCGCCCCGGAAGTAGACCTCGACCTGGTTGCCGCCGAGGACCGGCGCGTCGTCGTCGATCCGCTGCAGAAGGGGCTCGAAGCCGGGGTCCAGGACGCCGCGGGAGAGGGTCTGCGCGAGCCTTCCGACCCGTACGGCGCGGAGCTCCTTGGGTAGCTTGCGCCCGGAGGAGGGCCGGAGGTCGGGAGGGATCTTGCCGGAGGGAGCGCGGTCGCTCATGGGAGAGGGAGTATGTCAGACCCCCGCCTCGTCGGGCGGACCTTGCAGTACCCTTGGCGACCATGCGAGTCCTGATCCCCACCTACCCCAAGGACGTCCACGCCATCGAGGTCGCCATGGCGCTCTCCGAGCCGCGCGCCGGGGCCATCCGCCACACCGAGTACCATAAGGCGTCGGTGGAGCTCCTATCGGAAGGCTGACCCAGCGTCGAGCGTCATGCCGGACAGCACCGCCTGCCCGCGGCGGGAGAAGTCGATCGATTCGCCGAGGATACGCACCGCCTCCTGGTCGGCGTGGAAGCCCATTGAATTCTCGGCCTCGATGAAGTCGAGGTAGAACTGCGCCTTGCGCTGGAAGTCGCGGGCCCGGGCGAGTTGCGGCTCCGGCAGGCCCGAGGCCTGCGCCCGCTTGATGTCCTGGATCAGGGCGACCGCCGCATCCATCGCAAGGCCGCGCATGCGGAAGGTGCGCTCCTGGATGATCTCGATCCGCGCCTTGAGCTCCTCTTCCGACCACTTGTGACAGGTCTGGCAGGCGTTGTTGATGTTGAGGACCGGGCTGCGGACGTGGTGATCGCTGATCTTCAAGGCCCCGACCCGCTGGTAGGGCATGTGGCAGTCGGCGCAGGTCACGCCGCTGCGGGCGTGGATGCCCTGGTTCCACATCTCGAACTCGGGGTGCTGCGCCTTGAGCACCGGCGCGCCGCTCTCGGCGTGCTGCCAGTCCTTGAACCCTTCCTCGTCGTAATAGGCCAGGATCTGCTCGACCTTGAGGCCGTTCTTCCAGGGGTAGGTCAGCCGCTTCTCCTCCCCCTTGAAGTGGTACTCGACGTGGCACTGGCCGCAGACGTAGGCGCGCATCTCCTGCCGCGTCGCCTGGGTGTTGACGTCGTAGTTTTCGATGCCCTGGCCGGCCTTCAGCGCGCGGATGCCCTCGATGAACCCCGGGCGGGTGACGCGGAGCTGCATGGTCTCGGGGTCGTGGCAGTCGATGCAGGCCACCGGATGGTCGACCAGCTTGCGCGCCTCGAAGTAGGGCATGGGGTTGAGCTTTTCGAAACCCTTGATGATGTCGCCGCCGCCCGCCTTCTTGTAGGGGACATACATGGAGGCGTGGCAGTGCAGGCAGGCGCCCGGCTGCGCCTTGACGGTCTGGCGCTGGGTGAACGTCTGGTCCTCCAGCATGAAGGCGTGGCCGCGCTCTTCGCGAAAGTCGTGGGCGAAGGCGTAGCCGGCCCAGAGGGTCTTGAGGCGCGGGTCCTCCTCCAGGCGCGACTGGGCGACGACCGAGCGCGGGTCGGCCTTGTCGGGGGTGCGCGGCACGGCCTCGCTGCCGCCGTAGCGGGTGCGGACCTGGTCCACGGTGCGCTTGTAGCCGTCGTACTGGAGGGGGAAGTTCTTGCCCCAGACCGCCGGGTCGGTCGTGTCATCGTCGAGGTCCACGACGCGGTAGAAGGGATAGCGGGCTTCCTGCTTGCGCTCGAAGATGTTGACCAGCAGGGCGGTCACGCCCGCGGCGGCGAGGGCGGCGACCACGGCGGTGACGGCGACCAGCTTCCAGCCTTGGCGGGGTTTGGGCTCAGCGTTCCTATCCATCGCTCGTCCTCTTCAAGGGTGTCCGACGTCGGAATGGCATCGCAGGCAGGCGATCTCCTGGCCGGACCGGTGCGGGTCCGCCCCTTCGAGCGCCAGCACCATGGGCTCGTGGCACTTGCGGCAGGCCTTCTCGGTGACCCGGCGGTTGCGCTCCTTGATCTGGATCGGCTCATGGAACCGCCCGGTGGTGAAGGCGTAGGAGTGCCAGAAGCCGTTGGAGGCCTTGGTGGCGTATTTGGGGATCAGCCCCGGCGGCGTATGGCAGTCGTTGCACCCCGCCACGGCGCGGTGGGGCGAGGCCAGCCAGCCGTCGTACTGCGGCTCCATGATGTGGCAGTTGGCACAGGCCGCCGGATCGTTGGTGAGGTACGACGCCCCCTTGGCGTAGAGGAACGTATAGGCGCCGATGCCGATCAGGAGCCCGATCGCGAGGCCGAGGGCGATCCGCATGACAGTGCCGACATCGTGCAAAAGCCGTGCAACGGTTTACAGCAGGCCCTGCTCCCTCAGGCTCTGCTCCAGGTCCACCGCCCCTGTGAAAAGGAGGGTCTGGAAGCCCAGCTTGCGGGCGGGGGCGAGGTTCTGCTCGCGGTCGTCGATGAACAGCACGCTCCGGGGATCGGCCTCGGCGATTCCCAGGGCGCGGTCGAAGATCTGGCGGCCGGGCTTGCGCACGCCGAGCCAGCAGGACGACAGAAAGGCGACGAAGATCTCCCGCAGTCCGAAGCGCTCGATCCGGTAACGGTTCAGCTCCGCCGACTCGTTGTTGAGCGTCATCAGCCGCACGCGTCCGCGCTCGGCGAGCCGGCGCACGATCGCGATGGAATCGGGGAAGGGCTCGCTCTGGCTGAGCATGAACTCGGTGAAAGCCCCCTCGGTGCAGGGACGGGGACAGTAGAACACCGCGCTCTCGAGGTATTCGTCCAGCGTGATCCGGCCGCTCTCCCACTCTCCCACCAGCTCGCCATGGCGGCGCTCGAACTCCCCATCCAACCCGAAACGCTCGACGGCCCGGGCGCGCTGCTCCCGGTCCCAGCCGTTGGTGCCCAGCACCCCGCCGATGTCGCAGAAGACATGCGTCAGCTCCATGTCCACCTCCCCGTCGAAGGATAACCCGGTCCGTCAGCTCCGATCCGGCGCTATGCTTCCTCCCGAGGAGGAAGAAAACGATGGGGGTCCGCTTCTCCATGCCGCGGCTCGCGCCGCTCACCGTCGCCGTCGCGCTCCTGATCACCGGCCTCGCCGTCCGGCCCGGTGCGGCGCGCACCGCCAAGCCCGTGCTCCATGCCCGCCACTGGCTGGCGATCACCGGCAAGCCGCTGGCGGCCACCGCCGGGGCAATGATGTTCCAGAAGGGGGGCAACGCCGTGGACGCAGCCAATGCCATGCTGGCCGCCACCTGCACCATGTGGGACACCCTGGGTTGGGGCGGCGAGACCCAGGTCCTGATCTGGAACCCCAAGACGCGCAAGGTCATCGCCATCAACGCGCTGGGCGTCGCCCCGACCGGCGCCACTCCCGAGCTCTACCGCGGCAAGAACATGGCCTATCCGCCCGAGTTCGGTCCGCTCGCGGCGGTGACGCCGGGCACTCCCGGCGGGCTCATGGTCATGCAGGCCGAGTACGGCAAGCTCAGCCTCGCCGACGTGCTCGGGCCGGCCCTCCAGATGGCCGAGGGCGGCTACCCCATCGAGGCCCAGCTCGCCAACCACCTGGAGCGCGAGAAGAAGCGCCTCCAGGAGTGGCCCTACTCGCGCGCCGCCTTCTTCCCCCATCTGGGCGAGGAGCGCGAGGCGCCGCGGCCCGGCGAGGTCTTCCGCCAGCCCGACCTCGCCGCCACCTTGCGCAAGCTGATCGAAGCCGAGCGCCAGGCCCTCGCCCAGGGCAAGGACCGCAAGCAGGCGATCCAGGCCGCCTACGACCGCTTCTACAAGGGGGACATCGCCGAGGAGATCGCCCGCGGCACCCAGGAAGGCGGCGGGCTCATCACCAAGGAAGACCTGGCGAAATGGCGGGTGCGCATCGAGGAGCCGGTCAAGACCACCTACAAGGGGATCGACGTCTACAAGCTGACGACCTGGACCCAGGGTCCGGCCCTTCTCCAGGCGCTGAACATCCTCGAGCCCATGGACCTGCGCGGCATGGGGTTGAACAGCGCGCGCTACATCCACAACCTCTACCAGGCCATGAACCTGGCCTTCGCCGACCGCGACTTCTACTACGGCGACCCGTACTTCCCACCCGAGGAGCCGGTCCAGGGGCTGCTCTCCAAGGCCTACGCCGAGGCCCGCCGGCGCGAGATCAACCCGGACCGCAACAACCCCGCGATCAAGCCGGGCGATCCGTACTGTTTCGAAGGCAACAAGAAGAGGAACCCCTACCTGCCGCTGCTGGAGAGATGGGGGACGGAGGCCGAGGGCAAGCAGTGGACGCAGCCGGTCAACGCGCGGCTGGAGCGGCCCGACGGCATGAGCTTCGACGAGGGCTTCCGCGCCGGCACCACCTCGATCGTCGCGGCGGACGCCGAGGGTTGGGTGGTCTCCGCCACGCCGAGCGGCGGCTGGATCCCGGCCTACGTCGCCGGCCGTACCGGCATCGGCCTCTCGCAGCGGATGCAGAGCTTCGTCCTCGACGAGGGGCAGAACCCGTTCAACGTGCTGGTCCCCGGCAAGCTGCCGCGGGTGACGCTCACTCCCAGCCTGGCGGTCAAGGACGGCAAGCCCTTTCTGGCCTTCGCGGTCCAGGGGGGCGACACCCAGGACCAGAACCTCCTCCAGTTCTTCCTGAACGTCGTCGAGTTCGGGATGAACGTGCAGGAAGCGGCCGAGGGGCCGAACATTACGAGCTACCAGATGCGCAGCTCCTTCGGCGAGCACGAGTCCCAGCCCGGGCGGCTGACGGTGCACGCGAGCACGCCCTCCTGGGTGCGGGAAGAGCTGCAGCGGATGGGCTACAAGGTGGAGGCGGAGGAGCGGACGTCCGGTCCCATCAATGCCATCCAGCTCGACCACCAGCACGGCACGATGTGGGGCGGCTCGAGCAACTACGGGGAGGACTACGGGATCGGGTGGTAGGGATCACCACGAGGACCGCGCCGACGCCATCCCGGCACGGTCCTCATCCACAGACCACTTGAGCGCGAGATAGAGCGCCAGGGCGATCGTCGCCTCGGACACTGCCGTCATGCCGCTCCTGGACCCGCCGCGGCACGGACATCAATCCAGATATCGGAGAGGCCCAGCCGCTCCGCCCACTCGTCAATATAGGAAAGGTCCAGCCTTTCACCGCTGATCTTGAGGATACCGGCGATGTCGCGGAGGTGCTTATCCGAGTTGCCCTCGCGGTAGTACTCCATCTTCTTGAGGATCACATCCTCTGGGGATGTAAATACGGCGTCGTAGTCTGGGGAAGGGCTCAAGCGCTTGGCTCGAGAAAAGCGGCTGCGGTTGAAGGGGGTTTCCGCAGGGACCATTACGTCAATCTTCAAGCCCGAAGCCGGATGAATGATATTGAACTGCCCTCGTCTTCCAACCGCCTGCCGCACCCTCTCTTCGGCCAGATAAAAATCCGGGCTCTGAAAGGCGGCGCAGAAATCAGGGATCCTTCCTGCCGGGAGGTCGACCACGACGTCGATGTCGTTGGTAAACCGGGGTTCTCCAAAGAAGATGGTCGCAACCGAACCTGTCACGAAATACCGTAGCCCCAACTTCTCAAGGGTTCCAATCACGTACCGGAGCAGCTCAGATTGCTCCATGAGAAATCCTCCTAGAGGTCTCCCGTTGGACCTGCTCCTCATCCCAGTCCGGGTGCTCCGCGGCGAGGTGGCTCGCGATCATCTTGCGGGCTGCTGCGAACATGTCGCTTGCGATCTGCAGACGCTCGGCCCCCGTCTTGGCCCGCAGCACAGCGGCCATGTCGTCATCTACTGCTTCAATGCTGACTTCGCGCGCCATAAGCTTCCTCCTCGACGATGCTACCGCGAACCGCCCTCTTCCCGCCGGTGCTCCTCGGCGACGCCAGATGTAGAATATCGCCTCTAGCAGGAGCGCCACCCATGATCAAGGTCTTTCTCGTGAGGCCTCTCTGACTCGCGTCTGCGTTTTCTGCGGCTCGAGCCCCGGGGCTTCTCCCATCTACGCGGAGGCCGCTCGAGGCCTCGGCCAGCTCCTCGTGGAGCGGGGCCTCGGCCTGGTCTACGGCGGTGGGCGCGTCGGGCTGATGGGGACGGTCGCCGACGCCGTGCTCGCGGCGGGCGGCGAGGTCATCGGCGTCATCCCCTATGCGCTGGAAGCTCGTGAGGTCGCCCATACCGGGCTCAACGAGCTGCGGGTGGTCGGCACCATGCACGAGCGTAAGGCGCTGATGGCCGAGTTGGCGGACGGCTTCATCGCCCTCCCCGGCGGAATCGGCACGCTCGACGAGTGGTTCGAGATCTGGACCTGGGCGCAGCTCGGGCTCCACCGGAAGCCCTGCGGGATTCTGAACGTCGCCGGCTACTACGACCCGCTCCTGGCCTTCCTCGACCGCTCCGTCGAACAACGCTTCCTGCGCGAGGTCCACCGCGCCATGGTGCTGGTGGACGACGACCCCGAGCGCCTCCTCGACCGGATGGAGAGCTATACGCCGCCCCAGGTCGAGAAGTGGATCGACCGATCGGATCGGTGAGGTAAGCTGATCCCGTGAGTGACCAATCTAATTTCGAGACGGCAAAGCCAGAATCGCATCGCTGCTCGCCAAAGAGAAGGCCTCCGCCCTCACGCCGACCGAGAGCTCAGATCTTGAACGCTATCTCCAACTCGAGCATCTGATGCGCCTCGCCAAGACGCGTGCTCAGCAGGACCTTCCCGAGAAGTATTATCCTGATTCCCTGATGCACCGAGAGATCACCACCTACTACCTGGAGATGACCTCTCCTGCGGACCTCCGTCCATCACGGACGGCGGCGGACGGCTTCCGCGTTGAGCAGGCCCGCATCCCCTCTCCGGAGCTCAACCGGTTCTTCTATACCGCCGTCGGAGGCGACTGGTTCTGGGTGGACCGGCTGAGTTGGAGCTATGACCAATGGCTCGCCTGGGTCGACCGGCCGGAGCTCGAGACCTGGATCGCGTATCTCGATGGGACTCCGGCGGGCTACTTCGAACTGGAGAAGCAGCAGGACGGCAGCGTCGAGCTGGCGTACTTCGGGCTGCTCCCCCGGTTCGTCGGCCGCGGCCTCGGAGGCGCCCTGTTGACCACAGCGGTCGAGCGGGCATGGAGCATGGGAGCCTCCAGGGTCTGGCTCCACACCTGCTCTCTCGACTCTCCGGCCGCGCTGCCGAGTTATCAGGCGAGAGGCTTCCGCCTCTACCGGCAGGAGACGGAGGTCAAGGACTTCCCTGAGAAGACGCCCGGACCCTGGCCCGGCGCCCGCTCGAAGCTCAGGGGTTTGGAACGGTCTGCGACGTCGGCGAGACGTTGATCATACCGTTGATGAGGTCGATGTCGCAGAGCGTGCCGGGGCCGCGCTCGGTGAAGTAGGCCCGGCGCTGGCCGCCCTCGGTGCCGAAGCGGACCTCGAAGCCCTGGGTAGGGCCGATGAGGTTGCCGGCCACCGGGAAGCCGCTGAAGGCGGCCATGGTCGGGGTCCACACCAGCCTGCCGTCCACGGTGAAGCGCACGATGTCGCCCTCGGAGTCGCGCACGTCAGTGGTCGAGAAGCCGCCCCTCGGGTCCATGAACGACGCCAGGATCAGCGTCGACGGCGCCGTCGGCGAGTCGTCGTCGCCGCTGCAGGCACCCACGCCCAGAAGAAGGGTCGCGAGCGCGAGCGCCCGCACCGTCGAAGCAGTCGTCTTCCAGGTCGTCCCACGCTGTGCCATCGCCAGCCTCCGAATGACAGTCGTTGAAGGTCCCCAAGGTACTGCACTCCTTCCGGGCCGTCAAATGCGGGCCAAAGCGAGGCTACCTCTATGGGACCCTGGCCCGGCGCTCGCCGATCAGATTAAGAGCAGTTGCTCGGGACGCCGTGGGCCGGCCGCGGGCGCGACCCTCTGATCGAGGAGAATTGCCTCGATGTCGGCCAGGAAGGGGGATGGACGGGTTTCGATCGTCTGCCCCCTGAGCGTTCTCTTCCGGCTCTGGAAGAGGAAGAGCCGCGAGCAGGCGCGGGTGATCCCCACGAAGAAGAGGCGCCGCTCCTCGTCGAGATCGGTCTCCCCCCCACCAAGCCAGGTCAGGGGCAGGAGGCCGTCCTCGCATCCGACCAGGAACACTACCGGGAACTCCAGCCCCTTGGACGCATGCAATGTGAGAAGCGAGACCCGCTCGGCCCGCGGGTCCCAGGTGTCCACCTCGCCGCCCAGAGCGACCTCGGTAAGGAAGCCGTCGAGGTTGTCCCCGAAACGGAGCGCCAGAGGCCGCAGCAGCTCGGCGGCGGCAAGGATCGCGGTCCGGTCGGAGGCCTCCGCGGCTCCGGACGCTTCCAGAATTGCGCTCTCCAGCAGGGCCTCGACACTGCGGGGGATTCCCTCCCTATCGATCCGCTGGAGAACCGGGAGCAGGGCACGGACTCCCGACTGCTCGGTCAACGGACGATGGGACCGCTTCTGGAAAGGGATACCCGATCGGCCCAAGGCCTCGATCAGGGGCGCGGTCTGAGCCTCGGTGCGGTAGAGGATCGCAACGTCGTTGCACGACAGGACCGGAGAGTCCCCGACATCGACACGGCCGCTGTCGAACGAGAAGGACGACGTGCCGCCCAGGAGCTTTTCCAGGGTGTGCACGACCGTCTCCGCCTCCGCCCGCTCGCTCGCCGCCTCTTGAATGACGATCCGCTCGGCGGCCCCGTCCCGCACCGCCGTGAGACGCCGGTTTGGAACGAGGCTCGCTGGCCGGATCGCCTGGCAGGCCGCCTCCACGAGAGGGCAGGTCGAGCGGTAGTTCCGCGTCAGATGGATGAGTCGCGCGCCCGGGTAGTCCTCTTGAAAACGAAGGAAGAAGCCAACCTCTGCCCCTCGGAAGCCGTAGATCGACTGGTCCGGGTCGCCGATGGCGCAGAGGTTGGCTCCGGGCGGCGCGAGCAGACGGACCAGGGCGTACTGGAGGGCGTCGATGTCCTGGTACTCGTCGATCGAGACCCAGCGGAAGCGCCGCCGGTAGTGCTCGGTCAGGTCGGCCCTCCTCCCAAGGAGCGCCAGCGGCCTTAGGAGCAGGTCATCGAAATCGAGGAGGTTCCGGGTCGCGAGCGCCTCCTCATAGAGGATGACTCTCTTCTCGATCTCCAGCGGAGAGGGGCCGGATTCGGAGGAATGGCTCCCCCACCGGCGGCGGACGCGTCCGATGTCTTCCAGGCACCGGTCGGCTCTGGACGGAGAGAGGTCGAAGAGCTCGCGGGCGATCTCGCTCCGCTCCGCGGGAGTCGCGACGCGGAAGCCCCTGAGCCCGATCTCGGAAGCCTGCTCACGCAGCAGCGTGAGCCCCAGGCCGTGGAAGGTCGCGACCAGAGGCCGGTCCGCGGCGCCCGGGAGCAGAGACGCGAGGCGCTCCTCCATCTCGGCCGCGGCCCGGCGGCTGAATGTGACGGCCAGACACTGCCCGGGAGAGACCCCGCGCTCGGTGATCAGATGGGCGAGGCGGTGGGTCAGCGTGCGGGTCTTCCCCGTGCCCGGGCCGGCGAGGATGAGGAGAGGACCGTCCACGATCTCGGCGGCTGCCTGCTGCTCGGGATCGAGGGCCCTCACCCCCCTGGCCCCCTTCTCCCGCCCCTCCGCACTCCCTCCCCGGGAGAGGGGGGAAGACGCGGGCTTCTGTGTAGGGGCGGGGCTTGCCCCCGCCCGGGAGAGGCCAAGCCCCTCCCCTACATTCAAAGACTTGGCCGAAGAGGGGACGGGGGTGAGGGCCTTGAACAGCGGCGCCACCACGGAGCGCGCGCGGATCTCGTCCGGCTCGAACAGGCGGATCACGCCGTACTCGCCGTCGTACCCGGACTCCCGCCGGACCTTGCCGGCGCGCAGACGGGTGATGGCTTCGAGCAGAAGCGAGCCGCCTGCCTGCGCCACCTCTTCCAAGGGCAGCCGTTCGAGGATGTCGATCTCCGGACCCAGCCGACCGACGAGCTGCGAGACGGAGCTCTCGACGGTGCGGGACTTGGGACCGACATTGTGGATCTCCCCCAGGACCTCCGGCAGAGGCACGAGGCAGCGGAACGGGTCCATGCGGGAGCTTCGAGTCTCCCCGGGACGGTCGGCGAGCTCCTCCACCCGGTGCATGACGCCCACGGTCAACGGCTTGCCGCACCCCGGGCAGAGGCCCCGGACCCGCCGCGTCTCCTCGGGTTCGAGCCGCACGCCGCAGGCGCGGTGACCGTCGAGGTGGTACTTGCCTTCCTCGGGGAAAAACTCCACCGTCCCGCCGTAGCCCTCGCCCGTCTCCAGCGCCTTACGGATCGCGAAGTAGTCCAGATCGGTATTGAAGGAGCAGGCCTCACGCCCCAGCATCGGCGGCGAGTGGGCGTCCGAGTTGCTGATCAGGGTGAAACGGTCGAGCTGCGAAACGCGCCAGTTCATCGGCGGATCGGAGGAGAGGCCGGTCTCGACCGCGAAGATGTGCGATGCGAGGTCGCCGTAGCACTCCTCGACTGAGTCGAAACCCGACTTGGAGCCCAGCACGGCAAACCAGGGCGTCCAGATATGGGCCGGAATGAGGTAGGCGTCCGGCCCGCTCTCCAACGTGATCTCCAGGAGGTGCCGCGAGTCGAGCCCCAGGATCGGCCGGCCGTCGGCGGAGATGTTGCCGATGGCGCCGAGCCGCTCCCGGATGCGGGCCGCCGTGTCCAGGTTGGCGGCGTAGAGCAGGTGGTGGACCTTGCGGGTGCGGTCGCCCTTCTTGTAGATCGTCGAGATCTCGACTTCCAGCAGGAACCGGGTCGGCCCGTGGCAGGAGGCGGGGAGCCGCTGCTCGACCTCGCGCTCGATCTCGGGGCGGAGGCGAAACAGTCCCGGCTCGGCGGGGACGAGCTTGGAGCGGATCTCCTCGAACCAGGCGGGGTGCGTGAAATCACCGGTGCCGACGACCGTGATGCCCTTGCGGCGCGCCCAGAGCGCCAAGTGCTCCAAGTCCGCGTCCCGGCTCGTCGCCCGGGAGTACTTGGAGTGGATATGGAGGTCGGAGTAGAACGTCACGGCACGGGAAGAGAGAACGCGGCAACGATACACCGCCGCCGCGGTTCTGTCTATACGTGCCGAGTTCCCGATCTACGACTCGCCGTCAGGTTCTCCTTGGTCTTTTCAGCGGATCGGTAACATCTGGCCGCGTGGATCGCCTGAAGCCATGACGAGTGATCAGGGACAGGAGGAGACATGAGCGTGCGTCTGGAAGCGATCCAGTTCAATCACGATCCGACGTCGGCCACCTCGGATGCGCTCAACATCCGCCGCAACGCCACCGAGTTCGTCGCTGTGCCGGAGTGGCGGCGGGGGGTGAGCGTCAACCCCGAGGACGCGCCGGCAGCCTACTCGATGCGGGACACCGAGGGGCAGACAATCACCATCAAAGCCCAGCTCCGCGCCACGGACCCGAAGGTCACGAGCTTCTGGATACGGGCGGTGGATCCCACCTATGAGCCCAGCCCCGGGCCTGGAGGCTGCGGCTGCCTGGCGTTCCTCAAGTGGCTGTTCAAGCTCCTGGCGCGCCTTCTCACCGGCAATGTGCTCGGCGCGGTCAAACGCCGCAAGATCACCTTCCCGGCGGGGGGCTTGACCGGCTTCGAGACCTTCGAGCTCAAGAAGGTGGACCTCCACAAGGCCGGAGTCGGTGTCCGCACCACGATCTGGCGCTGGCAGTACAGCCGCAAGAAGTTCGGCCCTTGGACCGATTTCGAGACCACGCAGCACCGCATCTACACCGTGGTCGAGATACCGAAGACCCCTTGGACCCAGACCCCTTACCAGGCGTCCAACACCCAGCTCCCCTGGACCGAAGTGCTGGACTATGCCTGCAGATGGGGGATCCTGGCCAAGGATGTGGACAACGCCGCCGCCGGCGTGACTCGCGGCGTCTACGACCTGGGACCGGGTACCATCACCTATGACTGTCCGGGCGGCGGCTCCACCCACTACTCGAGCGGGAGCTTCAACTGCACCCGTTTCCTCGAACGTCTCAAGGGAGGAGTGGGCAACGGCGTCTACGTCAACTGCACCGACTGCGCGACGATCGCCTCGACCTTTGCCAACGCGCTCGGCGCCGACCTCTGGCAGTCACGCATGGAACCGCCGGTGAGCAGCCCTGCCTGGTCCTTCGGCCTGAACCCGATGCTCGGGATCGGTTCCGCGGTGTGGCAGCCGTGCTGCGGCTGGGGAGGTTTCAGCTATCACGAGGTCGCCTGGAAGGGGGCCTGCACCGCGGCGGAAGCGATCTTCGACGCCTGTCTGCAGGTGGATGGTGACGCCGATCCCACCTCGTCGCCCCACACGCCTTTGCTGCCCGTCGACCTGCAGTTCGGGGCCGTCGGCGCGGGGCTCTACCGCGACCGTCTCGCCACCCCGGCGGGCCGTCCGGACTGCGAGCCCAACCCCGGGAGCCGCCAACGGCGGAGCGTCATCTAGAGGAGCCTGCCATGAACGCGGAACGTCTGGAACGGTTGAAGAAGCGGCATCGCTATGACGAGTGGTCGGGAGCGGCCGAGGGGCAGGGCGCCGGCACATCGCAGGGCAGCCTACGCGTCACGGAGGATCTGCTGCCGCAATGGCGGCTCGATCACGCCGACGTCTTACGGCAGGAGGGTCTCCCGCCCATGACCCAGTCGATCTGGACCCGGGGAAAGGACGAGGCCCTCTCCGTGGAGATCTGGGAGTGCGCCTCCACGGCCGCCGCCCGGGAGCTCCTGCTGACGCTGCTGGACCAGTTCGAGTCTCCCTTGGTGGAGAGGGTCACCGGCCCAGGAAGCGTAGGTGACGTCAGCTTTGGCCAGGGAGAGCACATGCTGCTCTTCGCCCGTGGCAACGTAGTGGTCCAGGTCCGCAACGCCGGCCGTGAGCTGGTGCCGGTCGCGGACTCGGCCCGGGAGATCGACGCGAGGCTCACGCGGGCGACGGACCGGTAACCATCTGGTGGATCGTTCGCTGCGGGCCGGCCGTGTTCCCCTCAGAGCGGCCGTTGCGACATGATCCGGCGGTGCCGCGCCATCCGCTCCTCCTCATGGCCCTCTCCTCCGTCTGCTTCGCTGTCATGGCGCTGGCGGCGAAGCTCGCCGCGGAAGGGCTCTCCGGAGACCAGATCGCCTTCCTCCGTTTCGCGGTCATGCTGCTGCCGCTCCTACTCATACCGGGGGTGGCGCGGCAGGCGTTAACCTTCCAGCGGCTGGACCTGCTGTTCTACCGGGGCGTCTTCGGAGGAACGGCCGTGCTCCTCTACTTCCTGGCGCTCGCGCACATCCCGGTGGGGATCGCGACTCTGCTCAACTACTCCGCGCCCATCTTCAGCGTCACCTTTGCCTCGTTCTTCCTCGGGGAGCGCGCCGACCGGAGGCTGCTCGTCCCGCTCGCCGCCGCCCTCGCCGGTATGGCTCTGGCCGCCGGGGGCGGAGCGGGGCTGGGAGGGCCGTTGCGCTTCGGGCTCTGGGAGGCCGTGGGGCTGGCCTCCTCTGTGCTTTCGGGGGCCGCGGTCGCGGCCATCCGCGCCGCCCGCCGCACCGAGGGGTCGTGGGCGATCTATGGCAGCTTCACCCTCTTCGGACTGCTCGCCGCCGCGCCTTTCGGGCTCTCCGGGTTCAGGGCGCCGACGATCCCCCAATGGCTGCTGCTCGGAGTGGTCGGCCTCATGTCGGTGATCGCCCAGCTCCTCATGACCTACTCCTACCGCTGGGTGACCAACCTGCAGGCCGGGGTGATCGCCCAGCTCACGGTGGTCCTCACCCTGCTCTTCGGCGTCCTCTTCCTCGGCGACCGGCTGTCTCCGCTCCAGGTCTTCGGCAGCCTTCTCACCCTGGGCGGCGTTGTGGGCGTCGTCTGGCTCCAGTCGCCGCCGCGCGCGGTGGAGTGAGGCCCCTTCTCAGGCGGGCGCGGATCTTACCGCTTCCGCCAGATCCTCCAATCGTCGTTGTAGAAGACGCTCAGGACCAGGAGGAAGCCGCAGGCCGCGGCCAGCAGGAAGAGCACCATCGCCAACCCGGGATAGCCGAACAGGGTGAACGAGGTCCGGACCTGCATCATCAGCGCCGCGCCCACGATCAGCGCCGCCAGCACCAGCCCGAGCGCGATGCGGTTGGCGATCTTCTGCAGGTTGTCCATCAGGCGGCTCTCGTCGAAGGCGTCGACCTTGACCTGGAGCTTGTTGGTGGCGAGCGTTTCGAGCACGGCGTTCACCTGTTGCGGGAACTGCTGCACCAGGTCGTACATCTCCAGCGTCGAGGAGAACAGGCGTCCCGGCGACAGCTTCTGGAACATGTGCTTGCTCATGATCGAGTGGCTGTGCCGGCGCACCGTGGCGGTCGGGTCGAGCTCCGGGTCGAGGGCGCGGGCGGTCTCGTCGAGGCAGAGCAGCGCCCGGCCGAGCATGGTCAGCTCGGACGCCGGCCGCACGCCGTTCTCGGCCGCCTGCCGGGACAGCCCGAGCAGGATCCTGCCGACCTGGATCTGCTCGGACGTCGCGTCCTGGTAGCTGCCCACGAGGTCGGCGACCTCGCGCCGGTAGCGGTCCTCGTCGAGCTCCTCCAGCCGGGTACCGATCTGCATCGTGATCTGGGCGACCTCCTGGCCGCGGCCATCGGTGATCGCGAGCAGCAGCTTCAGAAGCTGCTCCCGCATGCGCGGATCGATGCGGGCGACCATCCCCAGGTCGAGCAAGGCCAGCCGTCCATCGTCGGTCACCAGGAGATTGCCGGGGTGCGGATCGGCGTGGAAGAAGCCGTCCACCAGGATCTGATCGAGATAGGCGCGGCAGAGGTCCTCGGACAGGTTGCGCGAGTCGAGGTCAAGGCGCGCGAGCGGCGACAGGTCGGTGATCTTGGTGCCCCGCACGTAGTCCATGGTGAGCACCCGCGCGGTCGTATAGTCGTCGACCGGCTGCGGCACGACGATCCGTCGATACTCCCGGAGGTTGGCTCCCAGGGTGGTGAGGTTGAGCGCCTCGCGCCGGTAGTCGAGCTCGCGCAGCAGCGTCTTGCGGAACTCCTCCAGCATGTCGCGGATCGCGAACTTGCGGCCCATCTCGGTGTGCCGGTCGATGAACCCCACCATCTCCTCGAAGCTCTCCAGGTCCTGCAGGATCACCTGCTGGATGCCGGGGCGCTGGACCTTGACGGCAACCGCACGCCCGTCGCGCAGCAGGGCACGATGGACCTGGCCCAGGGAGGCCGCGGCGATCGGCTCGTGGTCGAACTCCAGGAAGGCCTTGGACAGCCGTACGCCGAGCTCGGTCGACACGATCTGCTCGACTTCGGCGAACGAGAAGGGCTCCACCCGGTCCTGCAGACGGGCCAGCGCTTCGATGTACGAGGGCGGCAGGAGGTCCGAACGGGTCGAGAGGAGCTGCCCGAGCTTGATATAGGTGGGTCCCAACGCTTCGAGGTCCCGCGCGAGCTTCTCCGGGTCGCCTCCCGCTTCGGGGGTCTCTTCAGGCGGCAGCTCCGGGGCGAGGTTTGCCGCTTTGACCAGATCGCCGCGCCCATGCTGGAGCAGCAGACGGGCGACGTCTTTGTAACGCTTGAGGTGCTCTGCCTTGAGCAGAAGGGCCATGAAGCTGTCTCCTTGTCACGGAGACCCACACCCCTCCTCTCCTCACCTCGAGGGTCTCCCATTGGCTATCCAGACCACAGCTGTCGCTCTCACCCACTCCCCCGGTCCGTTGCACGACAAGGAAGATAAACCGCCGGACTCCCCACTCTCGCTGACGCTGCAATATGCACAGGGAATGCCACTTGAAAGGCTCTAGTTGATGTAACCCAGCGCGCGGAGCTGCTCGCGCAGGGCCTCGTCGACGACGCCCTCGCCCGGCTTCAGAGTCCGCCTCTCTTCGAGCTCGCGGGCTTTGAGCAGCGCCCGCAGGTACCCGAAGCCGACGGGGTTCTTCGACGCCCGGTTGTCGCGCTGCTTAGGGTCGCGCTCTCGGTCATAGAGGTGGGTCGAGGGGGCCGGACCGCGTACGTCGATCAGGTGCCGGTCCAGCGTGACCGCGGAGGCGCCGCGGTGACCGTCGACGTCCATGTAGGAGTACACCGGACGCTCCTCCGTCCCCGCCGTCTCCGCCGTGTCCTCGTGGAAAAGCGGCAGCAGATCGCGGCCTTCGAGATACCCCGGCAGGGGGAGCCCCAGAGTGGAAAGAAGGGTAGGGACCAGATCGATGTGCTGCGCGACGGACGACGCGCGCCGTCCCCCTCCCCTCCCGGGAACGCGGATCAGCAACGGCACGTGGAGCATCTCGGCATACAGCGTCTTGCCGTGTTCCCAACCGCCATGGTCATGAAACTCCTCGCCGTGATCGGAGACGAAGATCACGATGGTCTCGTCCCACAACCCGCGGCGCTTCAAGTCCGCGATCAGGGCGCCGAAGCTCGCGTCGTTGCCGGCGATCTCGGCGTCGTAGAGGGCGCCCAGGTGCTCCAGGAGCTCGGGCGTGACCGGCGTCTTCCTCGCGTGCAGGCGCCGCAGCCACTTCCCCGTGCCGGTGCCGTCCTGGGGGACTCCAGCGGCGAAGCGCCGCCGGTACTCCGGCGACGGCTTGTACGGCGAATGGGGATCGACCGTATGGAGGTAAAGGAAGAACGGATGGCCGGCGTTGGCGTCCAGCCAGGCGCGGGCCAGGTCGTTGACGTGGGCCGAGTCCTGCTTGGCCGGCATCTCGTAGACGTCGAACCCCTGCGCGAAGCCGAACGCCTTGGCGACGTTGCCGTTGGTGGTGACTCCCGCGCTGCGGTAGCCGCGGCTTGCCAGCATCTCGGGGAGCGTCAACGCCTCGGGCGAGAGGGCGTCGTTGCGGCCGTTGACCCCGTGGGTCTTCGGCCAGAGCCCGGTGAGCATCGAGGCGACCGAGGGCCGGGTCCAGGGGGATTGGGCGATGGCGTTCTCGAACAGCACCGCCTCGCGGGCAAAGGCGTCGAGGTGCGGCGAGACGGGCCTGTCATACCCATAGCAGCCCAGGTGGTCGGCCCGCAAGGTGTCGACCATATAGAGGACGACGTTCAACGGCCGCGCCGGCTTCCGCGCGTCGGCCTCCGCCGCATTTCCAGAAGCGGACGGTGCAACTCCCTGGGAGGCGAAGGCGGGCCGCGACAACAAAACGCCGCTCGCCGAGCCGACCGGCCGCTTTCCCGGGACCGCGGCGAGCGAGACGCGCACCACCCTCCCCGCCTCGACCGGCAGACCGATCGCCGCCGGCGCCTGCCGCTCCGGGATCGGGTCCAGGATGTCGCCCTCTTCCCCCTCGGGTTGCAGGCCGACCTGGAGCCTCCCCTCTCCGATCCCCCGGTCCAGCAGCCGCTCGAAGGTAAGCGCGCCCGCGGCCGGAAAGCGGGTGTGGAAGTCGATCCGTACACCGTAAGGGATGAAGAGCTGGTTGCCCGCCACGCGGATGTCGGACTCCGGGTCGACGCCGGTGCCGAAGCGGAGCCAGTCCCAGTGGACCCCGAGCCGCCGCGTGTCCGGGTGCATGCCGGCCGATACGTCGCGCGGCCTGCGGGTATAGCCGTAGCGCAGGACCAGCCGGTTGTCCCCGGCTTTCAGGACCCGTTCCGGCAGGACGATCGAGTACTCGTGGAATCCCCGCTTCATGGCCACCGTGCCCGCCTCGCCGCCGTTGACGACGAAGGTGACCTCCTGCGCCGGCTCGTCGAGGAAGAAGTACGGGGCTCCCCGGAACAGGACCGTCACGTCACGCGGCTCGGTGAGGAAGAAGTCCAGCGCCGACTTCGCGCCGTCGCTCCAGACGAACGTCTTGCCGTCCATCCCGGTCTCGTCCCAGGACCAGCCGCCGCGCAGCGAGGGCCGGACGGCCGGGGAGCCCAGGTCGACCAGCTCCGGCTCGCGCCGGACCTCGGCCAACGGAAGCTTCTCGATCAGGTCGTAGAACGGTTCGTAGTCCCGGGGGTCCTTCTCGCAGGCGGCCATCAAGACGCAGCCGGCGAGCGCCAGGAGATGCCGCCAGGGACGGATGCGCAAGAGGGGGCTACGGCGGTTCATGGAGGCGGGCGCGAAGTATATCAACCCTGTAGAATCGCCCCTCGCCATGGACCCTACGCCATGACACCCACAGAAATTTTCGCACTCGCCGCCTCCGCCCTGGGAGCGGGGATCATGAACTCCATGGCCGGGGGCGGCACGATCCTCACCTTCCCCACCCTTCTCTTCCTCGGCCAGTCGGCCATTACCGCCAACGCGACCTCGACGGTGGCGCTGCTGCCCGGGGTGGTCGCCGGCATGGCCGGCTACCGGAAAGAGGTCGCCGCCCACCGGGGGTGGCTCAAGACCCTGTTCCTGCCCAGCCTCCTGGGCGGAGCGCTCGGCTCGGTCCTGCTTCTGCGCACCCCAGAGAAAGTCTTCGCCTGGCTCGCGCCGCAGCTCATCCTGTTCGCGACCTTGCTCTTCATGCTCCAGGGCGCCGTCGCCCGCCGCTCCGCCGCCCGGAAAGATCCGGGAACAGACGGCGTCCCCGACCTCTCCCAGCTCTCCCGCGGCCGGCTTATCGCTGCCTCCCTGCTGCAATTCCTCGTCGCGATCTACGGCGGCTACTTCGGGGCGGGGATCGGCATCCTGATGCTCGCCCTGCTCGGCTTCCTCGGGCTCTCGAACATCCACGCCATGAACGGCCTCAAGGTCTTCTTCAACCTGTGCATCAACAGCGTGGCGGCGGCCTGGTTCATCTACCGCGGGGCGGTGGACTGGCCGGCGGCCCTGGTGCTGGCGGTGGGCGCGATCGCGGGGGGCTACGGCGGCGCCCGCTTCGCCAGGCGCATCGGCCAGAAGAAGGCCCGGGCCGCGGTGATCGTGATCGGCCTGCTGGTGACGGCGATCCTCTTCTGGCAGCAGAGCCCTGGCTGAGGTCGGCTGATTCAAAAGCTCTTCAGGAACTCGGCCAACTCCTTCCAGACCTGGCGTTGCGCGAACAGGTCGTTGTGACCGGTGCCGGGGACCGCCACCCAGCGGGTCGGCCCGCCGAGCGCTTCGGCGATCTGTTTTCCCTGGGAGGCGGGGATGAGGTCGTCGAGCTCGCCATGGATCACCAGGGAGGGGACACGGACCTGCTTCGCCATCGCGAGGGAGTCGTAGGTCTCCCGCAGCATCGCCTTGACCAGGAAGCCGGGGAAGATGAGCCGGGCGACCTCCTCCAGGGTGGTCCAGGGGGAGAGGGCGATGAGCCCGCGGACCTCCTGCGGATGGCGAGCGGCGGTGGCGATCGCGACCGCGGCGCCCAGTGACCAGCCGCAGAGGACCAGCGGCCGGTCCGGGTGCCGCTGGCGCGCCCAGGCGACGGCGGCCTCGCCGGTGGCTATCAGCCCCTCCTCTGAAGGTGAGCCCGAGCTGCGGCCGTAGCCAGGATAGTCGACCGCGAGGAAGGCGATCCCCAGGCCGTTGAGATCCTCGTAGAGCCCCGCCCAGGCCATCGTCTGCAGGTTCTCGCCATTACCGTGGAAGAACACCACGACCGGGGCCTCCGGCGGCAGCGAGGAGCCGGCATGGGCCCACCCCGCCGCCTTCTCGCCGGTGGACAGGTCGAGCCGGACCTCCTCCAGGCTGGAAGGCGGCGGCGAAGGGACCGCCACCGACGGAGCGGGATAGAGGGCCTGACGGGCGAAGTTGTCGAGCACGAAGAGGGCGATCCCGGCCGCTACGGCCAAAGTGATTCCGGTACGAACCACGCCGTCATTCCTATCAGACCTCCTGTTCCGGCGCCACCCTCCGCGCTGTCGAAGACCTGTATGGATGGCGCCATCCGCAAGACCGTCCTCTGCCTGCTCTACGCCGCCGCGCTCGCGGCGATCCTCCATTTCGCCCTGGAGGGACGGTCGTATTACGGGACGCCGCTGGTCGAGCGGCCGCATCACGAGGATTTCTGGGAACTCAAGCCGGGCGGCTCGTATGGGCACGCCTTCGGCGTGATCGGAGCGTCGCTCATGGTCCTCATGCTCCTCTACTCGGTCCGCAAGCGGGCGAAGCCGCTGCGACGCCTGGGCAAGCTCCGCTCGTGGCTCGACTTCCACATCTTCTGCGGCATCATCGGCCCACTGCTCGTGATCCTCCACAGCTCGTTCAAGGTGCAGGGGCTGGTGGCGCTGAGCTTCTGGTCGATGATCGCGGTCGCCCTCTCCGGGGTTCTCGGCCGCTACCTCTATCTACAGATCCCCCGCGCGCGGTCCGGCGACCAGTTGAGCCTCGCCGAGGCCGAGGAGCTGAGCCGCGAGACGGGCCGCCGGCTGCGCGAGGAGCTCGGGGTCTCCGAAGAGACCCTCCGCGAGCTGGACGCGGTCGCCGAGGGCGGTCTCTCGCCGGACATCGGCCTCCTCGCGCTGCTCTGCCGCCTTCCAGTCGAAGGGCTACGCCTGCGCTGGCGCCTCCGCGCCTTCCGCCGCGGCTTCGGCCGCGAGCTCGCCCGGACGGCGCGCCAGAGGGCCGTGCTCCGGCGCCGGCTGCTGCTCTGGGACCGGCTGCAGCAGGTCTTCCACTACTGGCACGTGTTCCACAAACCGTTCGCGGTGGTGATGTACCTTTTCATGATCGTCCACGTCGCCGTGGCGATCCTCACGGGTTATGCCTGGGGCTCTGGATGAGACAAGCCGGGCTGCTCCTCGCCGCGATCCTCCTCGGGGAGGTCCCCGCCGGCGCGCAGCTCTCCCCCGGCCCGCTCAGCCGCGCCCACGTGCGGCTCGAAGGGAGCGCCAACTGCCTCAAATGCCATCAGCCCGGAAAGGGCGCCACGCCCGAGCGCTGCCTCTCCTGCCACACCCCGCTCCAGAAGCGGATCGCCGCCGGGAAGGGGCTTCATGCCCGACCCGAATACCGGCAGTGCAAGACCTGCCACAACGAGCACCACGGGCGCGACTTCCAACTGATCCACTGGGGCAAGCAGGGCTCGGCCGGCTTTGACCACCGGCAGACCGGCTTCACCCTGGCCGGCGCCCACGCGGCGCTCACCTGCCGCGCCTGCCACCAGCCGAAATTGATCCGCAACCCACGCGAGCTCCAGAACGCCAATCCGTCCCGCACCTTCCTCGGGCTCGGTACCGCCTGCCTCTCCTGCCACAAGGACGAACACCGGGGGCAGCTCTCCACCAGCTGCGTCTCCTGCCACGATCAGAAGGCCTGGAAGCCGGCGCGGGGATTCGACCACGGCCAAACCAAGTTCCCGCTCACGGGACAGCACGCGTCCGTGGCCTGCGCCTCCTGCCATCCAGCGAAAACGGACGCCGCCGGCTCCTTTCTGCAGCTCAAAGGGATCCAGCATGCAGCCTGCGCGAGCTGCCACCGCGACCCCCACCAGGGGCGGTTCGGCGCCAACTGCCAGCAGTGCCACTCGACGGAGGGCTGGAAATCGGTCGACCGTTCGAGCTTCAACCACGACCGCACCGGCTTCCCCCTGACCGGGCGGCACCGCTCCCTCCCCTGCGCGAGCTGTCATCGCGGCCCCACCTTCACCAAGATGGCCCACCAGCGCTGCACTGACTGCCATAAAGACCCGCACCAGGGGCGGTTCGGGGCGACCTGCCAGTCCTGCCATACCACCGCCGCCTGGAAGACGGGGGCGGCGCGATCCAGCTTCAACCATGACAAGACGCGGTTCCCGCTGCGCGGCGAGCACCGCCAGGTCCCCTGCCAGAGCTGCCACGGCGCTGGGCAGACCACCACCCGCATCGCCCGGTTCCAGCAGTGCGCCGACTGCCACAAGGACGTCCATCTCGGCCAGCTCAAAGGTCAGCCTTGCGCGAGCTGTCACACGGTCGAGGGCTTCAAACCATCGACCTTCACCCTGGAGAAGCACCAGAAGACCTCGTTCCCGTTGCAGGGCTCCCATCTCGCGGTGCCCTGCATCAGTTGCCACCGCCCGCGGGGCCCGTCGAAGACGATCCAGTTCCATTTCACCTCCACCGCCTGTCTCACCTGTCATGGCGATCCCCATCGGGGCGAGGTGAAGCGTTTTGTCGTCCAGGGGGGATGCGAGACCTGCCACTCGCTGGAGAGCTGGAAAAACGTGATCTTCGACCACGACCGGACGGGATTCCCCCTCGAAGGGGGGCATCAGCGCGTCGCCTGCCGGAGCTGCCATCCAACGGTGGAGCGCGGTACGCCCCGCGAGCGGATCCGCTTCCAGGGGACGCCCACCGAGTGCGCCTCCTGCCACGGCGATCCTCACGGGGGACAGCTCGTCCCGGCCGGACAGAAGGCGGCGGGAGGAGTCCGGTGTCAGGCCTGCCATTCCGTTCTCGGATGGAAACGGGCGACGTTCGATCACGACCGCAGCTCGCGCTTCCGGCTCGAAGGGGCGCACCGCCGCCTGCCGTGCGCCGCCTGCCATAAGCCGGAGACCCGCGAAGGCCGGACCATCGTCCGCTACAAGCCGCTGCCTACGACCTGTGAGGGGTGTCATGGAGGAAGACAAGGTGCGAGTCTCGCCGCGATCCGCTGACCTCGGAGCGAGGGTTTTTTGCCTCGCCGTCCTCCTCCTGCTGCTCCAGTCCGCTCCGGACCGGGCCCAGGAGGCGAGCCGCAACCCCCACGGTCCGCTCAAAGTGGGCTGCAGTCATTGCCATACCCCCGAGGGCTGGCGGCCGCTCAAGAAGTCACTGCCGTTCGACCACGGCAAGGAGACCGGTTTCCCGCTCCTCAAGAGCCACAAGCAGGTCGCCTGCATCGGCTGCCACCAGGACCTCCGGTTCACCCATGTCAGCACCGCCTGCGCCGACTGCCACGAGGACCCGCACCGCCGGGCCCTGGGGCTGGCGTGCGAGAGCTGCCACACTCCAGCGGGCTGGGACAACCGGCGGCGGATCTTCGAGCTGCACAACGCCTCGCTCTTCCCGCTGACCGGCGCGCACACCCGTCTCGACTGCGGGGCCTGTCACCGGCAGGCGCCGCCGTTCGAGTTCGCGGGCACCCCGAACGACTGCTTCTCCTGCCACGCCGAGGACTACCGGCGGGCGCAGCCCAACCACGTGCAGCTGGGCTTCCCCACCCAGTGCGAGGCCTGCCACAGCACGTCGAGCTTCGCAGGCGCCGACTTCCGCGTCCACGACAGCCGGTTCTTCCCGATCTTTTCCGGCGTCCATGAAGGGACCTGGTCCTCCTGCTCGAATTGCCACACGAGCGGCAACCTCCAGACCTTCTCCTGCCTGACCTGTCACGACCACCGCCGCTCGGAGATGGATGACGAGCACCGCCGGGTCGGGGGCTACCGCTACGAGAGCAGGGCCTGTCTCAACTGCCATCCCAGGGGGAGAGAATGAAAATGAAAACCCTTTTTTTCATCCTCCTTCTGGTCGCCGTTGTCGCTTCGGCCCAGACCGACCTCCAGGTCCGCTACCGCTCCGCCGAAACGGTCTACCTGAACGCGGGCAAGGCTGCGGGGGTCGACGTGGGGGACCGCCTCCAGGTCCTGCGCGGCGGGTCGGTCATCGCCGAGGTCGAGGTGATCTTCGCGGCCGAGCATTCAGCCTCCTGCCGGATCGTCTCCGAACGGCAGACGGTCCAGGCGGGAGACCGCGCGCGGCGGCTGGGCGAGACGTCTCCCGAGCCGCGAAGCGAGCAAAGCCCGCCGGCTCCGGCGCCCGAGCCCCAACCTCCGGCGCAGCTCCCCCAGAGCTCCAGCCGCGGGTACGGGCTCTCCCGCACCGGCCTCGCGGGCACGGTCAGCGTCGATCATGAAAGCTTCTCCGACGGTTCGGAGGCCGGCCGCGACTTCCAGCGCACGGCCGTGCGCCTCAATCTCAGGGCGCGCGGCATCGCCGGCACTCCTCTCCAGGCGCGGCTGCGCCTCCGGACCTCGGACGAGCAGCGGACCCGCCGTCTGTTCGGCATCCCGGAGCGCGAGAGCCGCGACCGCCTCTACGAGCTGGCCCTGATCTACGAGCCGCCCGAGGGCCGCGCCGGCTTCCGCCTCGGCCGGCTCGGCACCAGCCCCTTCGCCGGCATCGGCTATCTCGACGGCGCCCTGGCCCAGACGCGGATCGTCCGCGGCGTGGAGGTCGGCGGCTTCTACGGTCTCAACCCGGACATCGAGGAGCTGGGCTTCGAGAATTCGGGGAGCAAGTACGGCGTCTTCACCCGGTTCGGCCCGGCGAGCGAGGAGGCGCGCGACCGCTTCGAGGTGCTGCTCGCGGGTATCCGCGAAGAGGGGGACGTCGACATCAGCCGCGAGTACGTGACGCTGGAGAGCCGGTATGACGCGGGCTCGCGCTGGTCCTTCTTCCAGCACGCCGAGCTCGACCTGAACCGCGGCTGGCGCGAGCAGGCCGCCGGCTCGGGATCGCAGCTCTCGACCGTGGCGCTGACGGCGATCGGGCGCCTCTCCGCCGAGGGCCGCCTGGTCCTCTCCTACGACCGTTTCGAGCGCTACTGGACCGAGGAGACCCGGTTCATCCCGGTCGAGCTCTTCGAGGACTTCATCCGCCAGGGGCTGCGGGTGAGCTGGCAGCGTTCCCCGGCCCAGGGCTTTCAGTGGTCGGTGAGCGCCGGCGCCCGTCTCGGCGAAGAGGGGGGCGCGAGCACCGGCAGCGCCGCGCTCGACGCGGACCGGGCCTTCTCTCTGGGTTTGGGCGCCGGCCACTCCGGCGTTCTGGGCCTCTCCCTGGGGGCCGACGTCATGGGGTTCACCAACCCCGTGACCGACGGCCTCCTCGTCACCGCCCGGGCCGGCCGCACCTTCGGGGCCGGCCACGCCCTCACCCTGAGCGTGGGGACCACCCTCTATCGCGAGAGCGAGATCGAGGAGGAGCGCTCGACTCAGTGGGGCCGCGCCTCCCTCTGGCTGGAGCTGCCGCTCGACCTCTTCGGCCGCGCCGAGGTCGAGGTCGCGACCGGCGACGACCTGGAGGGACAGCGCCTGAGCCTCGGCCTCGGGTACCGCTTCTGAAGTAGTGACCGCCCTGCCGTCCGAAGCCGTCCTGCTCTGGAGCGCCGCCCTGATCGTCGCGGCGCTGATCGTCCTCCCCTACCTCTGGAAGTTCCGCCGCCGCGTGCGTGGCGACCGCGAGCGCAAGGAGGAGGCGGCCGCCCTGGGGATCGACCGTCCCACAGCCCAGTATCCCTACATCGATCCGGCGCGCTGCATCGGCTGCGGCGCCTGCGTCCGCGCCTGCCCGGAAGGGGACGTACTCGGCATCGTCGGCGGCACCGCGGTCGTGGTCAACGGGCTGCGCTGCGTAGGGCACGCCCGTTGCGAGGAGGCCTGCCCGGTCGGCGCCATCACGGTCGGCCTGGGAGACATGAAGTCGCGCGAGGATGTCCCCCTGCTCGACGAATCGTTCCAGACCAGCGTGCCGGGGATCTACGTCGTCGGCGAGCTCGGCGGGCTCGCCCTGGTCAAGAACGCCGTGCACCAGGGCCGTCAGGTGATCGAGCACGTCGCCGAGAGGGGCCGCGAGGATCCGCCGGAGGATGGGGTGCTCGACGTGGCGATCGTCGGCGCCGGGCCGTCAGGGCTGAGCGCCGCCCTGACCGCGGCTGGCGCCGGGCTGTCCCACGTCGTCCTCGAAAAGGAAGAGAACCTGGGCGGCAGCCTTCTCCACTACCCGCGCCGCAAAATGGTCCTCACGCAGCGGGTCGAGTTGCCGCCCTGGGGAGAGCTGCGCAAGGAGGAGTACGCCAAGGAGGTCCTGCTGGGGATGTTCGAAGGCATGGTGCGGGACCACCGGCTCAACGTGCGCTTCGGCGAAGCGGTCGAGGACGTGCGGCGCGAGGAGTGCCATTTCCTGGTGCGCTCGCAAGGCGGCACCTGGCGCGCCCGCCATATCGTCCTCGCCCTCGGCCGGCGGGGCAGCCCGCGCAAGCTCGGCATCTCGGGGGAGGATCTCCCCAAGGTCATGTACCGCCTGATGGACGCCGAAGGCTACCGCGGCCAGAAGATCCTGGTCGTGGGCGGCGGCGACAGCGCCGTCGAGGCCGCCGTCGGCCTAACCCGCCAGCCCGGCAACGAGGTCGTCTTCTCCTACCGGCGGGAGAAGCTGGTCCGCATCAAGAAGAAAAATGAGTCCGCTTTCGCGGAAGCCTTGGCGAGCGGCAGGCTCAGGCCGCTTTTCTCATCCCAGCCGCTGGAGATCGGACCGGTGAGTGTAAGGCTCCGGATCGGCGAGAGCGAGACGGTCGAGATGGAAAACGATTACGTCTTCGTCTTTGCCGGCGGCGTGCCGCCGTTTGGACTTCTCAAGAAGCTGGGGATACGGTTTGGAGGGGAAGGTTAGCCAAGTTGGAGAATCCTGTGCCGTCCCGCTTTGGGCTCTTCCAGCACCTTCAACTACTGAAGGACTGAATCCGTATCGCTCGAAGGACGCGTGCATGGAGATTCTTTAGCTACTTGATTCCGATACCGTTGTGCTTCCCAGGCGGTTAACTCACTGCAGGAGGAACTATGCGCAAGCACGTTGTCGTCGCTATTTTCGCTTTTCTGGCCTCCAGTCCGCTCTGGGCTGATGCCGCTTGCGAGGAGCAGTGCGGCCTTGACTACTGGACCTGTTCAGACAATTGTGGAGCTTTCGGCGGAGCTCTCTGCGAACAGCAATGCGTCGATGCCTATAATTCCTGTATCCATCGCTGCAGAAGCTGTCCGTCCACTCGCGACTACAGCACATCGATAATGCTGAGCAAACAGCTGACCCAACCGTACAAGTGCCTTGAGGAGTATGCCAACGCAGGCCGCGGTTACAGGTTCGACGAGTACTACGTGCGGTACAAGGTAACGAATTACCGCGAGACCACCAACTGCGACGGGACCAAGACTACCGTGGTACTCTCCTCCTACAATACCGCGGGAAGTTGTTGGAAGCAGGTTACTTTTCCCAACAACACCTGTTCTCCCTATTCGTCTGTCGCTTATCCACCTTGTGGATTCTGATGGGCAGGAGGCTAGGACGGCCACGCTCCCAACAGCCGCCGCAGCAGCACCAGCTCCCCCAAGTGGTAGGCGTTGTGGTCCGCCACCAGCAACGCCTCGCGGAGGAGCGTCTGACCGTCTCCCCAGGGGCACTGGGCGTAGAGGTCGGACGACGGGTCGTCCACCAACGCTTCCATCTCCTTGAGCTCCCGCCGGAAGGTCTCGACGCTGCGGTCCCAGGCGCCGGCGTCAGGCGGCGCCAGCTCTCGGGGCCCGTACTCCTTCGGCCACTCCGGCGAGACGTGGGCGCCGTTGCGGCTGAACTCCAGGATGTCCCACTGGGTGATGCGGAGGTGCTCCAGAACTTCCCAGGGGGAGTGCGAGGCCCCGGGAGGACGGACGCCCCGCAGCTCGGCCGGCAGGTTTGCAATCACCTGGTCGAAGGACGCGTGGGCGCCTCCCCCTCTTAATAGATAGAGGAGATGGTCGCGCAGCGCCCTGTCCTGGCTCACGGCGCAGTCCCCATCCCCGCGGCCAACTCGTCCACCAGGGCGCGGCTGCCCTGGAGCGCCACCCTCTGCATGTAGAGCTTGACGCCGTTCAGACCGCCCAGCTCCTCGCCGCCGCCGGCCCGGCCCGGACCGCCGTGCAGCGCCTGCGGGATCGCCGCGCCCGAGCCGAAGCCCTCGACCGCCGCCTCTTGATTGCCGAGATAGATCCGGCCCTGCGAGCTGCCGACCCGCGCCAGGAACTCACCCAACCAGCCGGAGTCGTCGCTGTAGACCGAGGTGACCAGCATGCCGCCGCCCAGGGCCACGATCTCCGCCGCCGCGGCGGCGCCGCCGTCGTAGGGAAGGAGCGTCGCGACCGGGCCGAAGACCTCGCGTTCGTGGACCACCCCCGCGTTCCGGGAGTCGTCGACGCGCAGCAGGGTCGGCGGGAAGAAGAAGCCCTTCCCCGCCGGAGCACCGGCGCCATCCGCCTTCTCCCCCGTACCGTGGACCAGCCGGGCCGACCGCCGCAGCTCGGCCACGCCGCGGACCGCGTCCTCGAGCTGCTGGGCCGTGGCGAGCGGTCCCATGGTCACCGAGCCGTCCGTGGGGTTGCCGGTGACGATCGCCGCGAGCCGCGACGACAGCGCCTCCTGGATCTCGTCGGCCCGCTCCGCCGGTACCAGGATACGGCGCACGGCCGTGCACTTCTGCCCGGCCTTCTGGGTGATCTCGCGGAAGACGTCGCGCAGGAAGAAGTCGAGCGTCGCCCCCTCGGTCACGTCCGGCCCGAGCACCGCCGCGTTCAGGCTGTCGGCCTCGACGTTGACCCGCGTGCAGGCGGCGAGCAGGTTGTCCCGGGTACGCAGGCTGCGCGCCGTGTCGGCCGAGCCGGTGAAGGCGAGGATGTCCTGTGGTCCCAACCGGTCCAGAAGGTCGCCGGTCGAGCCGACGATGAGCTGCAGCGCGCCGTCGGGAAGGATGCCCGCCTCGACCATGATCTCGATGGCCCGCTCGGTGACCATGGCGGTCGCGGTCGCCGGCTTGGTCACCACCGGCATGCCGGCCAACAGGGCGCAGGCCGCCTTCTCGGCGAAGCCCCAGACCGGGAAGTTGAAAGCGTTGATGTGGACCGCGACGCCGTGCCGGGGCACCAGGACGTGCTGCGCCCAGAAAGCCTCGGACTTGGCGAGCTGTACCCCCTCCCCCTCGACGAGGAACCGGACGTCGCCGAGCCGCTTGGCCTGCGCGGAGTAGAAGGCGAGGGTCCCGGACCCGCCGTCGATATCGAAGGAACCGTCCGGCTTGGTGGTGCCGGTGTTGCGGGCCGAGAGGTCGAGCAGCTCGTCCCGGTGCTCCCGCAGCAGGCGGGACATCTCCTTGAGGATCTGGCCGCGCTGGGCGAAGGTCATCCTCCGCAACGCCGGGCCGCCACGCTCCCGCGCGTAGTCGAGGACGGCGCCGAAGTCGACCCCGGCGCTCGAGGCCCGCGCGATCTCCTCTTCTGTCGAAGGGTCCACCAGGGTCGCGAACCCCGAGCCCGCCTCATGCCAGCCACCGCACACATAGCTCCGCAACGTCTTCATCGGTTCTCCTTGTCGAGCCCTCCCCCAGAGGGAAGGGACCGCATTCTATCCCTACGTTCGGCCCTTCCCCCTCCCCAAGAGTTCCTGTAAGCTCCACGCCTCTGCTGAAAAGAGATTGTTGAAAAGCCCCTCCGAAAGGGTCGGAGAGGGTCTGTCTTGTGCTCTATGGAGGATGAGATGAGGAAGATGTCCGTGTATCGCGTGGGTGCTCGCGGCCATGGACCGCGCCATCACTCTCCTTCAAGCACGATTGGGGCTCCTGGCCGGTCAACGACGTCGACCTGGTGCTCGAAGACCCGAACGGCAACTTCATCTGGGACGGGGCCACCTCCTCCACCCCCGAGCGGGTGACAGTCGGCAATCCCACCCCGGGAACCTGGACCGCGCACGTCCAGGGCTTCACGGTCTACAGCGGCCACGACTCCTGGAAACTGTGGGGGACGGCGGACGGGGCGGGGATCAAGTAGACCGTCACCCCAGAAACCACAACGCCCCCGGCAGCACCTCGAAGACGGCGGGGCCGGAGGGGATCAGCTCGCCGTCGACCTCGAAAGGCGGCAGCGGCCCGGCGGGTTCGAGACGGACCTGCCGGGCGCGGCGCCAGACCACATGCGGCGTCTCCAGGTGGGTGCCGAGAAAGACCCGCGGCATGCGCAGGGGGATCTGCCAGCGCGGCATCGGACGGATCAGGACCACGTCGGCGAGCCCGTCATCGATCTCGGCGCGCGGCGCGATCCGCATCCCCTTGCCGAAGGAGCGGCCGTTGGCGAAGGCCAGCAGGAACACCTCGCCCTCGTACCAGGGCTCGCCGTCCGCCTCGACACGGCAGGCGAAGGGGGCATAGGCGCCGAGGGCCCGGAGCGTCGAGGTCAGGTAGGTCGTCGGCCGCCGCACCGTCCGCGCGTTGACCCTCTCGGCGACCAGACCCGAGATCCCCGCCGAGGCGACGTTCATCACGTAGCGGCAATAACCGCCGGCGCCGCCCTCCCCTCGGACGGCGAGGACGTCCACCGCCCGCCGTGAGCCGTTCAGGGCGCGGGCGAGCGCCGCCCGCGGATCGCGCGGAATCCCCAACGTGCGGGCGAGGTCCGAGCCGGTGCCGGCCGGGACGAGACCGAGCGACACCTCGGCCTGGCGGCCGGAGCGGAAGAGCCGGTTGAGCGCGAGGTGGACGGAGCCGTCCCCCCCGATCACGATGAGACGGGAGCCTCCCGCCTCCAGCCATTCGTCGAGGACACGGATCGACAGCTCCGGCTGGGCCGAGGCGATGACCGCCGCCTCCGCCGTGCAGGGGAAACCGGCGAGCGCGGCCTCCCAGACACGGCTGGCCCGGCCGCTCCCCGCCCGCGGGTTGACGAGAAAGAGGGTGTCCCTCACGAGTTGGCCGGCAGTGTAGCCGAGAAACGCTCCGGCCGGCGTACAATTCGGCCTCAGGCCACCTGCCGGACAGCTCGGCTGTACTCTCCCGCCAGGACCGGAGACGCGGGACAACAGGACATGATGGAACCAGAGACTCCCAGCCAACCCACGCCGCCGCGCAAGAGGAAGTACCTCCCCGCCGTGGGACCCCGGTTGAAGAAGCTGCTCTTCGTCGTCTTCGGCCTGTTCGCGCTGCTGGCGGTCAATTCGACCTACCTGGCGAGCACGACGTTCCTCGAATGGGTCACCGGCAAGACGTACCAGAACTGGTTCTACATGTACATGTTCCTGCTCCATCTGGTGATGGGGCTGCTGATCGTCGTGCCGGTGATCGCCTTCGGCGTCGCCCACATCCGCAACGCCCACAACCGACCAAACCGGCGCGCCGTCCTCGTCGGCTATTCGCTGTTCGCGACCGCCCTGGTGCTGCTGGCGAGCGGCATCGTCCTGACCCGGATCGACGGGGTGATCGTGGTCAAGGACCCGGCCGTCCGATCGGTCTCCTACTGGCTCCACGTCCTGAGCCCCCTCGCGGCGGTCTGGCTGTTCATCCTCCACCGCCTCGCCGGCAAACGCATCAAGTGGAAGGTCGGCCTGCGCTGGGCCGCGGTCGCCGGGGCCTTCGCCGTCGTCCTGCTGATCGTCCAGGCGCAGGACCCGCGGCAGTGGAACGTCGCCGGCCCGGCCTCCGGCGAGCGCTACTTCTTCCCGTCGCTCGCCCGCACCTCGACCGGCAACTTCATCCCGGCGCGGACGCTGATGAACAACCAGTACTGCGCCCAGTGCCACCAGGACGTCCACGAGGGCTGGCAGAACAGCGCGCACCGGTTCAGCTCGTTCAACAACCCGGCCTATCTCTTCTCGGTCCGCCAGACCCGCGCCCAGTCCTTGAAGCGCGACGGCGACGTCCAGGCCTCCCGCTTCTGCGCCGGCTGCCACGACCCGGTGGTCTTCTTCAGCGGCAAGTTCGACGACCCGAAGTTCGACGACGTCCACGACCCGGCCGGCCAGGCCGGGCTCACCTGCTCGGCCTGCCACTCGATCACCCACGTCAACAGCCCGCGCGGCAACGCCGACTACACGATCGAGGAGCCGATCCACTATCCGTTCGCGTTCAGCCAGAGCCAGACCCTGCAGTGGGTCAACCGGCAGCTCGTCAAGGCCAAGCCCGAGTTCCACAAGAAGACGTTCTTGAAGCCGCTGCACCGCACGGCCGAGTTCTGCGGCAGTTGCCACAAGGTCCACCTGCCGCCCGAGCTCAACCACTACAAGTGGCTGCGCGGCCAGAACCACTACGACACGTTCCTGCTCTCCGGCGCGTCCGGCCACGGCGTCGCCAGCTTCTACTATCCGGCCAAAGCCAGCGAGAACTGCGCCTCCTGCCATATGCAGCCGATGGCGTCGGAGGACTTCGCGGCCAAGAGCTACGACGACTCCGGCCTGCTCAAGGTCCGCGACCACATGTTCCCGTCGGCCAACACGGCGATCCCCCACCTGCTCAAGCTGCCGGCGTGGGTCAACGAGAAGCACAAGAAGTTCAACGAGGGGGTCCTGCGCGTCGACCTCTTCGGGGTCAAGGAGGGCGGCACGATCGACGGCAAGCTGACCGCGCCGTTGCGTCCCCAGGTCCCCGCCCTGGAGCCCGGCAAGCCCTACCTGCTGGAGGCCGTGATCCGCACGCTCAAGATCGGCCACCCCTTCACCCAGGGGACCGCCGACTCCAACGAGGTCTGGGTGGACGTGACCGCGACCAGCGGCGGCCGGGTCATCGGCAGGAGCGGCGGCTTCGGGCCGGACCGCGAGGTCGACCCCTGGTCGCACTTCGTCAACGTCTACATGCTCGACCGGAACGGCAACCGCATCGACCGGCGGAACCCCGAGGACATCTTCGTCCCGCTCTACAACCACCAGATCCCGCCGGGGGCGGCCGACGTCATCCACTACCGCCTGGACCTCCCCAAGGACGTGCGCGAGCCGGTCACCGTCGAGGTCAAGCTCCAGTACCGGAAGTTCGACACCCGCTACATGAAGCACGTCTTCGGCAAGGATTTCGAGAACGACCTGCCGGTCATGACGCTGGCGGCCGATCGGATCACCTTCCCCGTCGCCGGCTCCTCCGCCAGGCCCACCAACGCGGAGTTGCCGGTCGAGCCCAGGCAGCGCTGGAACGACTACGGCATCGGCCTGCTGCTCAAGGGGGGCAAGAGCAAGGGCGAGCTGCGCCAGGCCGAGGAGGCTTTCTCCCAGGTCGAGGCGCTCGGCCGGCCGGACGGCCCGTTGAACCGGGCCCGCGTCTACATCGAGCAGGGCACGGTGCAGGACAAGGCGGTCGAGGCCCTGAGCCGCGCCGCCTCGTTCGATCCGCCCGCGCCGCAATGGACCGTCGCCTGGCTCACCGGCCAGGTCAACAAGCAGAACGGCTTCCTCGACGAGGCGATCACCAACTTCCGCAGCCTGATCCAGGCCGACACCGAGGAGATGCGCCAGCGGGGTTTCGACTTCTCCAAGGACTACCGCCTGTTGAACGAGCTCGGACAGACGCTGATCGAGCGCGCCCGCCAGGAGCGTGGCGACGCCCGCCGGACGCGCCGTGACGCCCTGCTCTCCGAAGCCCGTGACCTTTTCGAGAAAACCCTGACGCTCGACCCCGAGAACGCCACCGCGCACTACAACCTGCACCTGGTCTACAGGCAACTCGGCGACAAGGAGCAGGCGGCCCGGCACCTCAAAGCCTTCAACGTCTACCGGCCGGACGACCAGGCGCGCGACCGCGCCATCGCCATCGCCCGGACGAAAAGCCCGGCGGCAAACCACGCCGCCGAGGCGATCGTCATCTACGACCTGCGGCGGGAGGGCGCCTACGAGCTGTCGGCCCCGCCCACCCCGCTGACAGTGGATGGACCCGCCGCGGTGGCCGTCGCCGCGTCCGGCGGCTGACCGGGGAGCACCGTACCGCGCATGACCGAGCCCTCTCAAAAAACCGAAGACCCGCGGCTCGACGAGCACGACGAGGAGCTGGTCCCCGAAGACGACGCGGTCATCGGCCGGGCCGTGCGCTGGTCGCTCCTGGCGGTCGTGGCCCTCGCCGTGATCGCCGGCCTCACCTTCTATCTTGTCGGCCGCCCCGCGCCGCAAGGCCCGGAGCAAGCGATCACCGCCGCGCCGCCCGAAGCCCAGAGGACGCCCGCCGTCCCCCCGAAGGTGACGTTCACCGACATCACCCGGCAGGCCGGCATCGGCTTCGTCCACGCCAACGGCGCCTACGGCACGAAGCTGCTCCCCGAGAGCATGGGCGGCGGCGCCGCCTTCTTCGACCATGACGGCGACGGCGATCCGGACCTCCTGCTGGTCAACTCGAGCGACTGGCCCGAGCGGCGAGCCTCAGACCCCCGCCCCACCTCGCGGCTCTACCGCAACGACGGCGGGCGCTTCACCGACGTGACCGCGCCGGCGGGGCTCGGCGGCCTCTCGCTCTACGGCATGGGCGCCGCTGTGGGCGACTACGACAACGACGGCGACGCCGACCTCTACCTCACCGCCGTGGGCGACGGCCGGCTGCTGCGCAACCAGGGGGGCGTCTTCGAGGACGTGACGAGGCGGGCCGGGATCGCGGCCGATCCCCTGGACTGGGGCACCTGCGCCACCTTCGTCGACTACGACAACGACGGCCTGCTCGACCTCTTCGTCTGCAACTACGTTCGGTGGTCCAAGGAGATCGACCTGCGGCTCGACTACCGGCTGACCGGGATCGGCCGCGCCTACGGGCCGCCGAACAACTACGAGGGGACCGACCCGCGGCTCTACCGCAACCGCGGCGACGGCGCCTTCGAGGACGTCTCGGCGGCGAGCGGCGTCCAGGTGAAGAATGCAGCGACCGGCCGGCCGGGCAGCAAGACGCTGGGAGTCGCCCCGGTCGACGTGGACGGCGACGGCTGGATCGACCTGTTGATCGCCAACGACACCGCGCCCAACTTCCTCCTCCACAACCAGGGCGGAAAATTCGTCGAAATCGGCACCGAGAGCGGCCTGGCCTTCGACCGCATGGGGAACGCCACCGGGGCCATGGGAGTCGACTCGGCCCGCTACCGCAACGACTCCGACATCGCCTTCGCCATCGGCAACTTCGCCAACGAGATGACGTCGCTCTACGTCTCGCAAGGTGACCCCACCCTGTTCGCCGACGAGGCCATCGCCGAGGGGATCGGCGCGCCGTCGCGGCGGATGCTCAAGTTCGGGATCTTCTTCTTTGACTACGACCTGGACGGCCGTCTCGACCTGCTGCAGGCCAACGGCCACCTGGAAGAGGAGATCTCCAAGGTCGACCCCAGCCAGCAGTACCGCCAGCCGGCGCAGCTCTTCTGGAACGCCGGCCCGGAAGCCCGCCAGACCTTCGTCCTGGTCCCGGCCGCGGAGACCGGAGACCTCGGCCGGCCGCTCGTCGGCCGTGGCGCCGCCTACGCCGACATCGACGGCGACGGCGACCTCGACGTCCTGCTGACCCAACCCGGCGACCGGCCGCTGCTCCTGCGCAACGACCAGAGCCTCGGCAATCACTGGCTGCGGGTGAAGCTGATCGGAGCCCCCGGCAACCGCGACGCGGTCGGAGCCTGGGTGACGGTCACCGCCGTAGGCATCACCCAGACCCGCCAGGTGATGCCTACCAAGAGCTACCTCTCGCAGGTCGAGCTACCTGTCACCTTCGGGCTCGGCAAGACCGCGAAGATCGACGCGCTCACCATCCGCTGGCCGGGCCAGGGCGGCGAGCAGAAGGTCGAGAACGTGCCGGTGGACCGGGTGGTGGTGGTCGAGCAGGGGCAGGGGGGCAGCTTCTAAAGCGCGAGCGGGTTGACTCGGCGGAGACCCGGAAATTGATCGAAGTCTTTATCGGTCGAATAGAGCACTGCTTCATGCTCAATAGCCAGGGCAGCCAGATGGGCGTCCATAACGAGAGGGCCAGTGACCTGAGTCTTCCGGAGGAGAGAGGACAGGATCTCGGGATGAGCCTGCCCTGGCTGTAGCAGGTCCATACATGGTTGGGAAAGCCAGTATTCGACAGCTTGGAGGGCTTCTTCAAGCGAGAAGGGATTGGCGAATACGCGTGCGTGAGTCGTGATTCTCAAAAATGCGAGCAGGCTTGTCCACGACAGGCGGATAGGCTCGGTACCTGAGAAAACCTGCTCCATCCACCGCCGAGCCGGGGTGTGAAATGGGCTCGTTAGATCGTGGGCGTAGATGAAGAGGTTGGCGTCAACGAGGATCACGGGTCTCGAGCTTTTCGAGCAGCCCTTCAACGTCGTCGAAGTCGATGCCAGGATGCGCCTGCAGAGGTTTGGCCGGCACCCTGAAATGGCCACCTTCGATCTTCCGGTGAGTCGGCGTCTCCAGGCTCTGCCGCAGATGGTTGTTCAGAACCTCATCCACAGGACAACCCTTACGCTGAGCCTCCACATCAAGGAGAGCCGCAACGTCGTCGTCTAGAGAAAGAACTGCTTGCCTCGCCATAAATCCTATTCTAGAAAAACGGACCTGCCCGGTCAAGCCGGGCCGCGCGTCTCATTCGTACTGGATAACGCTCCTCACGGCAGCAGCACCCGCAGATCGTGAGGCCTCACCCTGTAGGTCAGCGGCGGCTCGAGAACGATCACCTCGCCGTCGAGATAGACCGGCATCGCCTTCTTGCGCGATTCGATCGTGAACTCGGGCACGCACCACGAGTCGAAGCGGTCCGACCGCACGAGGTCCCGCACCAGGGACAGCAAAGCGAGCCAGGCGACGCCGAGCCGGGTGTGGCACCGGGCGATGTAGAGATAGAGGTCACCGCTGTCGAAGCGCTTGCGGGCGCCGTAGGAGAAGGCACTCATCGCGTACTCGTTGTTGCCGACGAACACGAACATCGAACGGCGATAGACCTTCCGCCCCTCGACCTGCACCTGTACGTCCAGCGGCGCTAAACGCGGCAGCACCCTGCGGATCGCCAGGACCGTAGCCCACCCCTTCCCACGGCCGAAGCGCCTGCGCTCCTGATCGCGGACGGTCACGACCGGTGGGTAAAAGCCCAGCGTCGAGTTGTTGACGAAGACCTCGCCGTTGACCTCGCCCAGGTCGAGCGGACGGGAGTTGCGCTCCGCCACAACCGCCGCAGCCCCTTCGAGGTCCAACGGAATCCCCAGATCGCGCGCGAAGTGGTTCAAGGTACCGAGCGGCAGGACACCCATCGGTACCTCCGTTCCCGCCAGCGCGCCAGCCACGGAACGGATCGTGCCATCGCCGCCCCCGGCGACGACCGCCTCGGCCCCCCCTTTGACAGCCGCGCGGGCCGCCGGGCCGAGCTCCGGACCATCCAGGAAGCGTACGTCCGCCTCGACGCCGGCCTTTACGAACGCATCCCGCACGCCGGCCTCGGTCAGTTCCAGGCGCTTCACCGTGCCGGCGCCCCGGTTCACAAGGACTGTGACAGACATCGGCGGGAGTATATGGACAGCCGCGGATACGGCCTAGCGGCCGGCCCCGCGATCCGGACCTCCGGGAGCCAGGTCTGGATGGTTGCGAGACGAATCGCCGCCCTTTGAATCTCGGGGCGGACGGTTCGCACCGAGTTCCCAACCGTCCGCAACTCGGGGCGGACGGTTCGGATCCGTTTCGCAGCCCTCGGGAGCTCGGGGCGGACGGTTCGCATCAAGATCTCGACCGTTCGCATCTCGGAGCGGACGGTTCGCCCCGAGATCCCAACCGTCCGGAGCCAGCTCCGAACCGTCCGGAAACCGGGGCGAACCGCCGCGAAGCGGGTGCGAACCTCCCGCTTGCGTCTCACAACCGTCCGCACCCCGGTCCGGACCGTCGGTGACCCGGGGCAGCGCGTTCGTCGCCTCCGCCGGCACTCCGGGGCGACGTCCTCTGTGGCCTCGAAGGTCTTCGGTGTGTGGGGAAGCGGCCTGACGGAATAATCTCACGCACTCCGTCAGGCCTACCCGAGTCAAGAACCTGATCCTTGGGCTCGAGCCCACAGAGTCTACTAGAGCGTTACCTATGTTCCCGATCTGCCCGAGCCCGCGACTTCCCGCATCGTTTCCCAGGCCCCGCGCACGTCGATCCGGCTGCTCGCCCAGTCGGTGGCGAGGAGCTCGTCGGTCAGGTAGGGGTGGAACTTCTCCGTCCTCTTGTTGACGACCGAGGCCGCGAGGTCCAGGGGATCGGGAGGTTCCTGGCCGGCGAGACGGGTCAGCTCGCGGCGGACCTCCACGGGATCGGCGCCGTCCAGGACCAGCGCCACCCCCTCCTGCGCCACCTTGAAACCTCGCTCGTTGAGCCAGACCGACAGGGTGTCGAGCACCCGGTCGCCGCGCCAGCAGAAGAGGAGAGTGTCCGAGCCGTCGCCGAGGACGCGGTGCTCTCCCAGCCCGAGACGGGCGAAGTGGCCGCGCCCTTCTGCGAGGAGGTCGCGCGCCCGGGCGTCCAGGAAGGCGGGCATGGACGCGGAGCGGTAGACCGCGAGCATCTCCCGCCGTACCCGGTCGTGAACCGCCGCTCCCCGCGTCCCCTCGAAGCCGGGCAGACGCGCGCCGAAGGCCGGCTTGAGGTCCACGACCTTGTGCTCCACGTCCACGGACACCACCTCCCAGCGGCGGCCCGCGAAGACGATGCAGAGCCCGGGGAACAGCGGATAGGAGATCGGCAGCGTGCCCAGGGTGCGGCCGCCGCTGGTCAGCCGGAACTCGTCCGAGGTCGCGAAGGCGGCGTAGAACTCGTGGTGGTTGACGATCCGCTCCCCCGTGAGCTCCAGTACCAGCTCGCCCGAGTGCACCTGCCGGACCAGCTCGCGACCGCCGAGGCTCCGCAGCAGCTCCGCGAAAAGCGCCTGGTCGACGCCCGGGAAGGCGCCGTCGCGGCATAGGGCCCGCCAGGCCTGGTCGGCGCGGAGGCTCCCATGCTGCGCGATCGCCGACAGGAGCTGCTGGACCAGCGTCGAGAGATGGAGCGCCGCCGGCTCCGGCGGCTCGCACCAGCCGGCGACGAGGAGCTGGACCGCCGCGACCGTCTGGACGAGGTCAGAGCGCAGGCTCCACTGCGGCGCCACGTCCTTGCCGATCTCCGGCTCCCGGACGTAGGCGCGCAGGACCGCGGCCCCGCCCTGGCGGCCGGACCGCCCGAGGCGCTGGCGCAGGCTGGCGACCGACGGCGGCGGGCCGACCTGGGCCACGCTCTCGATCGCGCCGACGTCGATGCCCAACTCAAGGGTCGTGGTGCAGACCGCGCTCGCCGGCCGCGCCCGGTCCTTGATCGCCGCCTCCGCCTCCTCGCGCAGCTCGCGGGAGAGGCTGCCGTGATGCGCCCAGAACTCGTTCGGGATGCCCCGGGTCTCGCAGTGCCGGCGCAGCAGGTCCGCGAACAGCTCCACGTTGGCGCGCGAGTTGGCGAAGATCAAGTGATGGCCGCCGCGCAGCTTGTCGAAGAGGTGGAGACTGATCTCCAGGGCGTCGCCTTCGACCAGGTCTTCCAGGGAAGGCGGCTGGCCCGCGGCTTCCATCGCCTCCGCCTGCGCGGCGGAGAGCCGGGGAGGAACGACCCGGTAGCCGCGCACCTGGACCTTGAGCTCCTGCCCGCTCGCCGCCGAGACGATGCGCCGCACCGCCTCCCCTCCTCCGGGGCGCAAGAACTCGCAGGCGAGCGACAGGTCGCCGAGCGTCGCCGAGAGCGCGATGCGGGGGACGCGGCGGCGGACCGCCAGCTCGACCCGATGGAGCAGCGACTGGAGCTGCCGGCCGCGCTCGGTGCCGAGGAAGGCGTGCAACTCGTCGACGACGACAAAGGCGAGCCGCTCGAACAGCGGACGGACCTTCGGCCCCTGGCGGACGAACAGGGCCTCCAGCGACTCCGGCGTGATGATCAGAATCCCCTCGGGATGGTCGAGCACCTTCCGCTTCCGGGAGGCGGCGACGTCCCCGTGCCAGCGGGCGACCGGCACCTCCAGCTCTTCGCAGAGCCGCTCGAGCCGGTCGAACTGATCGTTGATCAGCGCCTTGAGTGGACTGACGTACAGGGTGCGGACGCTCCCCCCGAAATCGTCGGCGAGGGCCGTGAGGATGGGGAGGAAGGCCGCTTCCGTCTTGCCTGCGGCGGTGGAAGCGGCGATCACGAGGTCGCCCTGTCCCTCCAGCACGGCGGGGATCGCCTCCTCCTGAAAGCCTCGCAGCTCATCCCACCCTTGATCCCAGAGCCACTTCCGGACCTTTGGGTGCAGGAGGTGGAAGGCCGACGAGGTCGCCGCCATCGCCTACAGCTTGAACGACGCCAGCTCGTCGTCTCCCACGGGAGCGGACGCCGCGCCGCCCTCCGGCAGCGGCTCGAGGTCGGGGTTGGATTCCGGCGCCACCTCGACGGCGCCGAGCAGCTCGCGCCAGCCGGCGTCCGGGTTCTGCTCGAGGACGGCGAGCAGCTCCAGGAAGGCGCGGGTGGTGCTGCGCGGGGTGCGGAAGTAGGCCTCGCCGAGGCGTTGCGAGCAGTGCTCCATGAAGGCGACGAGCGCCTCGTCGGGGAGCAGGTACTGCGCGGGCTCGCCGGAGGCGTGAACGTGGCGCAGGTTGCGGAGCAGCACGTACATTTCCTCGGGGCTCAAGTTGGCGAGCGAGAGCACCGGGCCGGTGAGGTCCCGCCGGCCGTCGGCCGCGAAGCGGTTCTGGGAGAGACGGGACCGCAACGCCTCGTAGCTGTAGAGCCCGCGGCGGGTATCCAGCAGGAACTCGGGGGTGCCGCCCATCACGAAGCCGAGCCCGACGCTCGCCCCTTGGAGGCTGTCGTTCAGGATGCGCAGGATCTGCTCGTAGTTGCTGCTGCGCGCCTGCGTGTTGGCGAGCTTGTAGAGGTTCACCAGCTCGTCGAGGCAGAGCAGCAGGCCGCCGTAGCCCGCGAGCCGCACGAAGCGCGCGAAGAGCTTGAGCTGATCGTAGAGGTTGTCGTCGTCGATGATGGTGCGGACGCCGAGCGCCTTGCGGGCGTCGGTGCGGGTGGAGTACTCGCCGCGCAGCCAGCGGACGGCGTCGGACTTGAGCCGGTCGTCCCCCTCGTCGTGCCCCCGCCAGTAGGCGGCGACCACCTCGGCGAAGTCGTACCCCCCGGCCATGTCCGACAACCTCGCCAGCCGGTCCTGGAGAACGGCGCCGACGGCAATGCCTTCGTCCCGGGCTGTCTGCAGAGCGGAGGTGACGAAGCGCTCGACGACGCTGGCCACGGCGCCGCCGTCCGGCCTGGTCCGGGTCGCGAGGTTGGCCATCAGCTCGGCGTAGAGCGAACGGGCCTGGCCGGCGGTGGCGTGCAGGCGCCGGTCGGGGTTCAAGTCGGCGTGGGCGGTGACCAGCCCCTTCTCCAGGGCGATCGCGCGGATCAGGAAGAGGAAAAACGTCTTGCCGGAGCCGTATTCGCCGATGACGAAGCGGATCGCCGAGCCGCCGTCGGCGATGCGGTCGAGGTCCTGGAGCAACGCCCGCACCTCGTCCGACCGGCCGACCTGGATGTACTGATGTCCGCGGCGCGGCACCACGCCGGCGCGCAGCGACTGGAGGATCGCGTCACGGTCGCGCGGGCGGATCGGCCGTTGCGTCGAAGTTCCATTCTGGGGTTCCGTCATGCCAGCATCTCCTGGAGAACCTGGTTGTCGATCACAAGGATTTCGTCCCCCTCCAGGAGGGGGGTTCCACAACTTTCGAACGCCGTCTCGTTGAGGGTTTCGAGCGCGCCGTCGGGCAGCAGGGCGAGGCCCGCCGCGAGCCGCTCGACCTCCGCCCGCTCCCAGGCCGGCTTCTCCGCCAGCCGCCGCAGGAACGCCGAGTGCGCCCCGTCGAGCCCGGCGACGGGCGGCGGCCCGGGGGCCTCCTCCTCGCGAAAGATCGCGTCGAGGATCCCGGCGATCTCCTCGGTCTCGGCGAGCCGGGTCCGGATCCTGGCTTCGTCGAGGGCGATGCCGGCTCCCGGGGAGGCGGGGGGGATGGCGAAGCCGTCCGCTCCGGCGCCCGCCGGCCGCACGGTCACGGGCTCCAGCGCGCTCGCCACGGCGTGGACGTCGGAGTAGAGGGACTGGCGGTCCTGCCCGAGCAAGGCGTAGATCCGGCGCAGCAGCTTGAGCTCCTCGGCCTGGACGGAGCCGTCCGCTTCGGCCAACACGATCAGGAAGCGGAGGATCGCCCGGCGCTGCTCCTCGGCAAGCGTCGCGATCCGCTGCTTGAGGCCGACGAGCCCGGGCGGCTCCGTCATGATCCGGATCAGGTGCGCGGCGAGCCGCTTGCGCTCGTCCAGAGGGAGGTGAGCGGTGGTGTCGAAGTAGGCGAGCAGGTAGCGCTCCTCGGCATCGTTCACCGGACCGTCGGCCACCGCGAGCGTCACCGCCAGCTGCAGGAGGACGGCGGCGGCCTGGTACGAGAGGCTCGGCTTTCGCTCCCCGTCCTCTTCCGCGGTCTGCCGGAACAGGACCACCGGCGCCTTGCCCGCGCCGTCGGGCAGAGGACCGCCGAAGCGGACGTCCGGCTCCATCCCGTACCCGCGGCGTCCGAGGAAGGACGCCAACCTCTCGGCGTCGCCACGGACGAGCCGCGTCACCGCGCCCCGGGTCCAGCGCCGGATCAGGTCGCCGGCCGGCAACGGGGCGGGCTCGCCGCCGGCCAGCTCCTTTTCGAGCCAGGCGAAGAACGTCTGGAGCTCCCGACTGTCCCAGAGCCGCGCCAGCTCCGCCGGGAGGAGAGCGACCGTCGCCGGGCTCCCGCGCCAACTGGCCATTGTCGTTCGCAGACTGTAGGCGCGCAGGTCGCTGGCGACCTGGTTCACGACCTCTTGGAGCTGGCGCCGGCAGAACGCCAGGTCCAACTCTCTCGGCAGGTTTTTGACCTGGACCGAGACCGGGCCAAAAAAAGACGGACTCACCGGGAAGTACAGGACTGACGAAGGCTTGGGGTTAGGGCTGATCCTGAGCCCGCCGCCGGGAAAGGACTTCGTGTAACGGAGCTTGAAAGCCGCCTCGAACTCGTCCGGAGTGCGATCAGCCGGCGCTCCCAGGCGGATGTCCGGCGCGTGGCTGGCCCAGGCGTAGGCCCACTCCGGCGGTATCCGCTGGCCCCGCGCCGCGAACGCTCCGAGGGCGACCCTGACGGTCAGGGGGAGGAAGCGGCTCCTGTAGATCGGTCTCGGGGGCGGAGTGAGCTTCGTGACGTCGACCGACCGGGACAGCAGGCGGGCGAGGAAAAGGAAGGGCTCCGCATAGTAGCTGAAGAAGGAGTTGCCTCCGTAGATGTCCAGCAGACGCTCGGCCTCGGCGATCAGGCCGGGCACGTCGCCCCGCGCCCGGTCCGAGGACCCGGCATCCACGAGGACGCGCCGCTCGATACCGGAGAAGAAGAGGAAGACGAAACCGATGTCGACCGTCGGGTCCTTCCGGCCCCCTTCCAGCCACCGTAGATAAGCAGCCCGTTGCGACGGGAGCATCCGGAAGTACGAGGGGCGGGGCTCCAGCGGCTGTGCCGAGGGGCGCCCCCTCCGGGCTACCGGGAGGAGAGGATTGAGGAGCGCGGGCTCCGCCGGGAGGCGCCCCCGGGCTACCGGGCCGAGCCCCGCGCCACCGTACACCATGCCGTCGATCCAGTAACCCGCCACCTCGACGGTTCTGCCCGCCGGCACCCAGAACCGGTCCCCGGGGCAACCAGCCCCCTTGTGCTTGCGTTTGCTCATGACGACATTCCCTCAGGAGACACGACAAGCTTATCGAGAGAACGCCGTTCTCTCAAGACGTGCCGGGATGCGGAGGAGAGCGGGGGGCTCTTACTCGTCGTCTTCGGACGCAATGAACGTCTGCGGCGGCTCGACGTGGCGGGCGGCGAGCTCTTCCATGCGCCGGAAGGCCGGGCCGACGAGGTCTTCGTGGCGGATCGCCGCGGGACAGCCTTTTCAGCCGAGCGTGATCCGGTTCATAGATCCCTGGCAGCGCCAAGTAAGCGCTCCCGGGTCTCACGCCAGATCTTCCACCGCTCCTGGGGTTGTAAGGCCCCGGCGAACGGGCTCGACTGGCGGAGCTCGTCCGCAAGCTCGCTCCGGTCGACAAGGAAGGCCGCGATGGAAGAGGGGTCGCCCGCCAGGACCTCCGCCCACTTCCGGGCGTAAAAGGGTGCGCCGTCGGAGGCCAACCACGTCTGGACGCGCCGGCGCGCATTCTCTAGAACCTCCAGCTGATGCCGCAGGCGTTCGGCGATAGCGCCGTGGTATGCGACGCTCCTCTCTTCCGCGAGCCGATGGGGATCCATAAGAATCAAGACGTTAGCACACAGAGGGTGGTCCGCAGCTGGGCCGATGCGCTGAGACCGGCGCCTTTGCGCGTTCTGCTATAATTCAATCCTCCTATGATTCACGAGCTGTCCCCAGCCGCCATCCGGCGTTTCTACGATGACGGTTTCCTCATCGTCGAAGGGCTTTTCTCGCGCGAGGAGGTCTCGGAGATGGCCGAGGCCACGGAACGGCTGCGCGCGGTGGGGAGAGAGCTCGCCGCGCCGCTCCCCGAGAGTGACGAGGAGGGGGAAACCAAGGTCGAGCACGCCGGCAGCCAGTTCGTCTTCAGCGGCTCGAACGGACCGCGCCGGCTGCTGCGGGTCGTCTGGGCGGGAGGCTGCGAGCCGGCGTTCCTCGCCTGCGGGCGCGACGTGCGGCTCACCGCGATCGTCGGCCAGCTCTTCGGCTCGTCCACGGCGGTTCACCTTCTCAATCAGCTCCACGCCAAGTACCCGAACGACGGGCTGGAATTCGAGCCTCATCAGGACAGCGAGCACCGCCGCTACGGCACCCCCGAGTGGCGCGACGTCGACGGGCGGGGCAGCTACATCCAAACCGTGGTCGCGATCGACGACACGACCCCCGACAACGGTCCGCTCATCTTCTACCCGGGCAGTGGGCAACAGGGGCACCTCGACCCGGCCTCGGTGCGAAGCAGCTACCGGGATCGGCCCGGCCTCCCCGCGCTCCTCAAGGCGGGAAGCGCCGCCTTCTTCGGCCCCTACGTGGTCCACCGCAGCGAGGAGAACCGCGGCGCTCAGCCCCGGCGCATCGCCATCAACGGCTTCGCGCTCCCAGGGGCCAACTCCCGCTCCTACTTCGGGTCAGACACCGGAGTGCCGGTCGATCTGTTCTCGCCTGTCAGCTGAAACCCCGGAAGGCCTCGCGCTGGGGCCTATAATTCGCTGATGGGGGACGAGGGGGGCATGCCAAGAAAGGTCAGGGAACTGGTGCGGAACCTGCTCGATGCCGACTTCTATGAGATTCCAGGAGGCGGAAAGGGGTCTCACCGTAAGTTCACACATGTCCGGTATCCTGGCGCAGTCACCCTCAGCGGGAGCCCTGGCGATGACGCAAAGCCTTATCAGGAAAGCCAAGTCAGGCGAGCCATCGAGGAGGTGCAGGGATGAAGCTGAGCGACCGATACCATAAGTGGGTTGAATGGAGCGAGGAAGACTCTGCCTACCTCGGGAAGTGCCCTGATCTGATGACCGGGATCCATGGAGATGACCCTGTCAGCCTCTATGCGGAGCTCCACGAGGTGATCGAAGACATCATCCAACACTTCGAGGTCGAAGGACGACCTCTTCCTGCTCCCCGTGTCCGGCCAATGCAAGAGGTCGCATGATGCGAGTTGAGTACTTCGAGGACACCGACACTCTGCAGATCACTTTCAAGGACAAAAGCGTGGCCGATACCCGCGATCTCGACGAGAACACCTTGATCGAGATGGATGCGGACGGCCAGCTGGTGGCGCTTACTATCGAGCATGCCCAGGAGCGCACAGATCTGGAGAGTTTTCTGTACAAGAGACACAGCGGCGCTGCCGCTTGATGGCGCTCGACCTCTTCGCCCCCCACCCTTGCGCAACCCCCCGTGCTTGGTAAAGACTCGGCCGGATGAGCGGCATCGGAGAGAGCCCTCCCCGTCCTGACGGGTTCGCCAAGGTCTCGGGAGCGGCCCGCTACGTCGACGACGTCTCGCTGCCCGGGATGTGGCACGGCGCCACCGTCCGCAGCCCCCATCCTCACGCCCACGTCCGGTCCATCCGCTTTGATCCGGCTCTCGCTCCCCCAGGGACGGTCTTCGTCACCGCCGCGGACCTGCCGGGACCCAACGGGGTCCAGCTCCTGGACGACGGCTGGCCGATCCTGGCCGACCGGATGACCCTCCACGTCAGCGAGCCGGTCGCGCTGGTGGCGGCGCCCACGCGGCTCCAGGCCCGGCAGGCGCTCGCCGCCGTCTCTGTCGAGTACGAGCCGCTCGCTCCGGCCCTGACGCTGGCCGAGGCCGAAGCGCTGCCGCCGCTCTACGAGCTCCGCCTGGAGAACGGCGACGTCGAGGCCGCCCTGGCCGCCGCCGACCGGGTGGTCGAGGGGGAGTCCCGGACCGGGCACCAGGAGCACATCTACATCGAATGCCAGGGGATGATCGCCTGGTTCGAGGACGACACCCTGAACGTCCTCGGCTCCATGCAGTGCCCGTACTACGTCCACAAGGCGCTGGTCCACGCCTTCCGCCTGCCGGAGGACCGGGTGCGGGTGCGCGCCTCGGTGGTGGGCGGCGGCTTCGGCGGCAAGGAGGACTTCCCCAGCGCCATCGCCCTCCACGCCGCCCTGCTCGCCCGCGCCGCCGGCCGGCCGGTGAAAATCGTCTACGACCGCAACGAGGACATCGTCAGCACGTCGAAGCGCCACCCGTCGGTCATCCGCCACCGGACGGGGGTCGACCGCGACGGCCGGCTGCTCGCCCTGGACGCCGACATCCTCTTCGACGGCGGCGCCTACTCGACCCTTTCGCCGGTGGTGCTCTCGCGCGCCCTCCTCCACTCCTTCGGTCCCTACCGCTGGCCCGCGGTCCGTATCCGCGGCCGCGTGCTGCGCACCCACACCGCGCCGAACAGCGCCTTCCGGGGGTTCGGAGCGCCGCAGGTGGAGTTCGCGATCGAGCGCCAGATGGACCGCGTCGCCCGCGAGCTCGGGCTCGATCCTTTTGAAATCCGCGCCCGGAATGTGGTCGATCCCGGAGACCGGCTGCCCACCGGTCAGGTGCTCGACCCCAGCACCTCGGCCCGCCTCTGCCTGGAGGAGGTGGAGAGGCGGACCGGGTTCCGCGCCCGCTGGAAGGCCCTGGAACAGGCGCGGGAAAGCGCGAAGGACGGCGAGCCCCGGCGGGGGGTCGGCCTCTCCCTCTACTTCCACGGCGCCGGGTTTACCGGCAACGGCGAGCGCAAGATGCGGTCGCCGGTCGCGGCCCGTCTCCTGGAGGACGGCCGCATCGAGGTGCTCACCGCCATGACCGACATGGGCCAGGGATGTGTCGCGGTCTTTCCCCAGATCGCCGCCACCGCGGCCGGGGTCGGTCCGGACGACCTCGTCTTCGCCGAGCCGGATACGAGCCAGGTCCCCGACTCCGGCCCCACGGTCGCTTCGCGGACCACCATGATCGTCGGCGGCGCCATCGCTCGCGCCGTGATCGAGCTCCGCGACCGCGTCCTCGCGCCCTGGGGAGAAGGTTTTTCCGTGCAGAACGGCTGGATCGTGGGTCCCAAGGGTCCGGTCGAGCCCTTCCGCGAGGCGGCCCAGGCGTTCCGGCAGGCGGCCGGACCGGTGGAGGTCACGACGCGTCACGAGCCGCCCGATTGGCAGACGTTCGACGAGTCCACCTACCGCGGCGCCGCCTACCCCACCTACGCCTGGGGCGCGGACGTGGTGGAGGTCGAGGTCGACCCCGACACGCTGTCCGTCCATCCGATCCAGGTCACCGCGGTCTGCGAGGTGGGCAAGGCAATCCATCCGGTGCTGTGCGCCGGGCAGATCGAGGGCGGCACCCTCCAGGCGATCGGCTGGGCGCTGATGGAAGAGGTCAAGCTCCAGGACGGCCGCTATCTCAACGACCGTCTCGCCACCTACATCATCCCGACGATCCAGGACAGCCCGCGGATGGACGTCCACCTATTGGAGCGGGCCTGGGAAGGCGGCTCCTTCGGCGCTTTCGGAGCGAAGGGGGTCGGCGAGCTGCCCATGGACGGCGGCGCCCCGGCGGCCGTGCAGGCGGTCGAAAACGCCCTGGGAATCCTGGTGGACGAGATCCCGGCGACTCCGGAGAAGCTGCTGAGAGGGATGACATGAAGGTGCCCTTGTCGATCAACGGCCGTGCCGTCGAGCACGACGGCCACCCGATGGAGCGCCTCCTCGACGTAGTCCGGGAGGGGCTCGGGCTGACCGGCACCAAGGAGGGGTGTGGCGAGGGCGAGTGCGGCGCCTGTACGGTGCTGCTGTAC
>JBKKAU010000227.1:0-6460 GCA_046714475.1 Thermoanaerobaculia bacterium | reverse complement strand
GGGGGATTCCTGCGGGGGCACGGGCCGGCGCGCCCAGCCGGATCGGGATCTCGGTGAACCGGCCCTCCAGAGCCTGGAGCACCTCCCTCGCCTCCTGGGCTGCGCCCAACTCGGCCCCGCCGTAGAGCTCGTCCGGAGCGAGCACCGCGAGGCGCTGGAGCAGACGGCGCAGACGGCGCTGCTCGGTGATGGTAAACGGCCAGCGGCCCAGGACCACGGCGTAACCCGGCGGGTCGGCGGCTAAAGCTTCCACCTCCCTGGCCAGCCCGGCGAGCCCGCGGGCCAGCTCCTGGAGGGGCCTCAGGTTCTGCTCGATCAACGATTGGACGTACGAGGTGGACATGCGGCGCGACAGGGTCGCGTCCGGGTTGTCGGAGATCACCTTGAAGCAGTGGACCAGCTCGGCGGTCGAGAAGCGGGAGGCCGTGGGGAAGAACCCCCCGGCCTGCGTCTCGTAGATCCAGGGGGGCGCGTACTCCTCCTCCACCTTCTCCACGGTGAGCATCGAGGCCGTGGGGCGCGGCGCATCGATGACGAGCTGGGGGTACCAGGAGAGGCCGCTCGCCGGGTCGGTGACCTTGTGGGCGAGGAACGACTCCCCCACCAGGTGGCGGCCGTGGCCGCCGATGCCGACGTTGAGCCAGACCCGTCCGGGCACGCCGCCCGAAAGCAGATGGAGGTAGGCGGTCGCAGCCGCAGCTGCGGCCTTACCCAGACCCGAGACGATCAGCCAAGCCCCCTCGCCGCGGTAGACGCGGAACGGGTGCGACTCGAAGACGCCTTCCATCCGGAAGCGGTCGACGATCGGCCGGGCCTCAGCTTGCAAAGCTACGACGAAACGCAGCATCGGTCCCCCAGAGATCCCTCCCTCCGCGGTTCCAGACCACAATCCTCGCAGGCCGTCAGGAACTCGTCAAACTCTTGAGAGAGCTCATTGGCGAGGGGGCTATCGTGCCGGCGGCACCGTCCGCTTGATCTTGACCTTGATCCTGCCCGCGTCCGGCTGGAAGATCGGGTCCTGCTCGAGCTCGTGCCGCTTCAGGAAGTCCCAGGCCATCTTGTTGATCTCCATGGAGCGGTCGTAATACCCATGGTCGTGACCGACGATCTCCTTCAACTCCACGGGGAACCCCTGCGCGGTGAAGGCGTCCCGCGTCGCCCGCACGGTCGCGACAGGAAAAAGGGCGTCGTTCGTCCCGACGATCAGGAAGATCGGCATCTTCCTTTTCGCCGCGTTGAACCGGGGCTCGCTCCCCTCCGGCAGCGCGCCGGCGTGGATCGTGGTCGCCGCGAAGTACTCGGATTCGATCAACGACAGGATCAGCGCGTAGCCAGCTCCCGCGGAGTGGCCGAACAGGTAGACCCGGCGAGGGTTGACCGGGTATTTCGCGCCCAGGGCTTTGATGACGTCGTCGAGGAATTCCGGGGGGTCCTCGGTCACCGACCAGCCCTTGGAGTCCTTGGAGCCCATGGAGTCCGGCCCTACCAGGATGATGCCCTCCTTTTCCGCCACCTTCGTCCACTTCTCGACCAACGACCGGCCGTTGCGCCCCGACCCATGGAGCAGCAGCAGCAGAGGCGCCGGCGTCCCGGGTTGGACGGTCTTGGGAACATACAGGTAGTAGCTCCGGGGCTTGCCTTGAGAAGTCAGGGTCTCCTGGGTGATGCCGTTCGCGCCGGCCGTGGCCGGCAGAGCCAGGCTGAGCAATGCGATGGCGAGCAGAGGGTGTTTCATTCCGATCTCCTCCATGATCTCCTGAAAAGCTATCACGGCTGCGGCTCGCGGCGCAGCGGGCACGCTCAGTGCGCGCGCAGGCCGCGGGCCATGAGGCCCACGCCGCCGAACAGCAGGACCAGCATGAGGAGGGTGTTGAAGAGGCTGGTCGGCTCGAAGTAGATCTGGAGATGCGTGAGGATGCCGGCGAGGATGATCACCACGCCGGCGGCGGTCAGCAGCCAGCCGAGCTTGGAGCCGCCGTTGAAGAAGAGGATGGCGACGCCGATCAGGAACGGCACCAGCGACAGCCCGAAGGCGTTGTAGCCCCAGAGGCTCCAGTAGCCGCTCGTCACCGTCACCTGGTTGGTGAGCAGATAGCCGCCGGCGACCGCCATGAGCAGGCCGATAAAGAACTCCCCCATGCCGCCCGGCGTACCGCCCGCCCCCTCGATCCGGCTGGTCATATCCTCTCCATAAGCTCCGGATTCTACAGGAGCGGAATGGGCTTCAGCGGCGTCGCAGCACCAGATGCCGGTACGAGCCGACCGCCGGCTCGTCGTGGGCGACCTCGAAGGGGGCTCCCGAGCGCTCCAGGATCTCCGCCATGCGCCGGTTGGTGGAGGTGAAAAAGACGTCGAGCAGGGCGAGCGCGGCGCGGCTCAGAAGGGACGGGCGGGCGTCGTCGGGAAGGAACTTGTCGAAGACGGCGAGCCGGCCGCCGGGCCGCAGCACCCGCGCCGCCTCGCGCAGGCAGCGGGCCGGGTCGGGGATCACCTCCAGCACCATGTGGAGGATGGCGGCGTCGAACGCGGCGTCCGGCAGGTCGAGCGCCATGCCGTCCATCTGGCGGAATTCGACCCCGGGCCGCGCGTGGACCCGGGCCTGCCGCAGCATCGAGGCGGTGAGATCGGTCGCCAGGACCTCGACGTGGCGCGGCAGGAACGGAATGTCCGCGCCGGTGCCGCAACCGATGATCAACACGCGCTCGCCGGCCTGGAGCCCGAGCAGCTCGATGGAACGTTGGCGCTCGGCGTGGAACTTCGTGATCCGGTCGTAGAACGGCGCGGTGAAGGCGTAGCGGACGTGGTACCAGGCGTTGCTCGGCATGCGGTTGGAAGAAAGGCCGCGAAGCGTCGGCTCCGCGGCCTTCTCTATTCTCTCAGGAAGGCTTCGGGTAGGCGAGCGCGCCGTGGGGATCGAGCGGCTCGTCCCGCACCACCGTCGCCTCGTCGAACAGCCGCAGGACCTGGAGAGGATCGGCGTGGGCCATGCGGTGGTAGAGGCGCAGGGCGGTCTCGGCCTCGTGCTGCCAGATCTCGCAACGCGTCTCGGAGGGCTCCCGGGCGTCGTCGCTGTCCAGGCCGGAGGCGGCGACCGAGCTGTGGCTGCAGAGATAACGGGCCCAGCAGCTCCGGCAGGGGAAGTCGTCGGTCTCGACTTCGGTGTCGGTCAGCAGGCTCTCGGCCTCCCGCTCCGCCACGCCGCCCATCCAGACGTCCGGCAGGAGGCGCGGCGCCAGCCGCTCCATCCCGGACAGGGCATAGGCGTCCGCCACGGGGATCAGGCCCGGGGCGGTCCCGGTCCGCTCGTCGAAGCGGTCGACCGGCTCGCTCTTCATCAGGCGGCGGACGATGCGGGTGAGCGGCTGGAAGTCGATCGGCAGCCGCTGCGCCTCCAGGTCGTTCCCCATCTCATCGCCCAGGGTGAGGAGGTCCTCATGGAACTCCCGGGCCCAGGCGAGAGCCTCGACGCCGTCGGCGAGGGAGGCTTCGAGACGGACCGCGTCGAGGTGCTTGACGCCCCAACGCTTGGCCCAGCCCCAGAGGGCGCGGAGACGGCCGTCGCCGGCGAGCACGCAATGCACGGTCAATCGGTCGGTCAGCCCCTGGGCCGAGAGCAGCCGCACGGCGTCGTCCACGCGCCCCCACGCCAGGGCGCCGTCGGCCGCCGAAGGGAAGACGCCGCACCGCAGCCGGAACTGGAACGGGTACTGAGCGACGAAAAGGGCGAGCTCGTGCGTCACGTCGGCGGCCTCGAGCGTCAGCTCGTAGACGACCTCCAGCCGCGACAGGCTGGCCAGACGGGTGGCCTCCACGACGATGCGGTCCAGGAGCTGGACCCCGGGGAAGCCCGATTTCCAGTCCAGGTGGACCTTGACCCGCGAGGCGGCGAAGTCCTGCTTGAAGGCGAGATCGAGGACCTCCACGATCTCGGGCAGCGCGGCCCGGCCGATCCGGGCATGGACCTCGTCGTCCACCCGGTAGACGGTCTCCAGGCTCCACCAACCCGTATCGGGCGCGGTCGAGCCCGCCGCCCCGCCGCTCCATCGCGACCACCCCTCGGAGGTGATCAGGTCTTCCTGGACCAGCCAGCTCAGCAGGTCCTCGTCCCAGTCCCCGGTCTCCAGGGCCGGGGCGACGTGGAACTGCAGCTCGGGGGGGACCTCCAGCACCACGGCCTGCTCCAGGTTGTAAATCAGGCTGCAAGAGCCGTCCCCGTCGATCAGCGGGTGCAGCGCTCGCAGACGCAGGGCACCGGGCATTGGGATGCTGGACATGTTCATCAAGGCTGGCCTCCTTCGCGTACCTACCTTCGCTCCGGCGGTCGCTATCGGTACAACTAAAAGACGTTCAGACTCTTCCTAGAGGAACGTTGCCGCACCCCCCTCGCGCGGGGACAACTTTTTTGTGCTCCTCCCCTTTCAAGGTGCGCCAGCCGCCCAAAGTGTCTCATCGGCCGGCCTGTCCCTCCGGAGAGGAGTCCTTCAGCCAGCGGTCCAGCCAGGTGAGCACCGTCTCGTGCCAGCGCACGCTGTTGGCGGGCTTGAGCACCCAGTGGTTCTCGTCCGGCAGATAGAGGAACTGGCTCGGGATGCCGCGGCGCTGCAGGGCGTTGTAGGCGGCGATGCCGTGGTTGTCGACGATGCGGTAGTCGAGCGCGCCGTGGATCACCAGCATCGGCGTCTTCCAGCGGTCGACGAACCGCGCCGGGTTGTGCTTCTCGTGGCTCTCGGGGTTCTCCCAATAAGGCCCGAGATGCTCCCACTCCGGGAACCAGATCTCCTCGGTGCCGTAGTACATCATCCGGTTGTCGAAGGTGCCGTCGTGGCTGACCAGGCAGCGGAAACGGTCGGGCCACTGGCCGGCGATCCAGTTGACCATGTAGCCGCCATAGGAGGCGCCGAGCGCGCAGGCGCGGTCGCCGTCGATCCAGGGATAGCGCTCGACCACCGCCGCCAGGCCTTTCTGGAGGTCGACCAGCGGCTTGCCGCCCCAGTCGCCCCGGATGGCGTCGGTAAAGGCCTGGCCGTAGCCGGTCGAGCCGTGGAAGTCGATCAACGCCACGGCATAGCCGGCCCCGGCATAGGCGTGCGGGTTCCAGCGGTAGTGGAATTCATTGTGGAACGAGCCCTGGGGACCGCCGTGGATCAGGAAGGCCAGCGGGTACTTCTTCCCGGGCTCGAAGACCGCCGGCTTGACCACCCAGCCGTAGACCCGGTCGCCGTTGGCGCCCTCGAAATGGAACTGCTCGGCCTCGCCCAGCCGCACCGACTCCAGCCGCTCGCGGTTGATCCTGGTGATCGGGGTCAGCGCCGAGCCGTCGCGCCGCACCGTGTGGAGCTCCGTCGGCGCGCGCAGGCTGTCGAGGCCGAAGACGATGCGGTCGCCGGTGAGCGCCGGGGAGTGGACGCTCCCTTCCGAGACCAGCTTGCGCATCTCGCCGCTTGCGACGTCGATGGCGAAGAGCGGCACCTGGCCGACGTCGTACGCCGTGACGTAGAGAGTACGGCCGTCGGCCGAGAACAGCATCTCGTCGGGCGAGCGGTCCCAGGTCTCCGCCACCTTGCGCTCCTTGCCGTCGGCGAGCGAGCGCAGGACGATCTGGAGCCGGTCGGCCTCGAAGCCGGGCCGCGCCATGGCCAGGTAGGCCAGGGTCTTGCCGTCCGGCGAGAAGACCGGCCGCGTGTCCCAGGCGGGGTTGGCGTCGGTGAGGTTGCGCGGCGCCTTACCGCCCTCGACGGAAACCTCGTAGAGGTCGAAGTCGGTGGACCAGGGCTCCTCGCGGTTGTCCTCGCCGACGAGGCGCATGGAGAAGATCAGCGAGCGGCCGTCGGGCGCGAAGGCGAGCTCCTCGGTGCCGCCGAACGGGCGGGAGGGGACGTCCGCGGGCAGGCCCCTGGTGAGGTCGACGACGTCGACCGGCTCCCCCAGCTTGCCGTCGGCGCCGAGCGTCGCCACGAACAGGTGGTTGCGCCGGCCGTCGCCCCAAGTGTCCCAGTGCCGGATGAAGCCGCCTTCATAGAGACGCGCCTGGACGGCGCTCTTCCCGGCGGCGTCGAGGCGCTCGCGCGTGCAGGCGAGCGTCGGGCAGTCGGGGAAGACCTCCAGGCTGAAGGCGAGGCGCGAGCCGTCGGGCGAGACGGTGAGGTTCGAGACGTCGAGCGGCAGGTCGGTGACCCGCACCGGCTCCCCCACCTTGCCCCTCTCGCCGGGCACCGCCAGGCGCCAGACTTGGTTGGAGCCGGAGCGGCTCGACAGGAAGAAGAGGCTGCGGCCGTCCGGCGACCAGCGGGGGTTGGTGTCCGCCGCCGGGTCGGAGGTCAGGCGGACGAGGCCGCCGCCGTCCAGGTTCACCATCCAGAGGTCGTTGCGCCCCCGGTTCGCCTCGAGGTCGCCGGTCCGGAGGACGAACGCGACCCGGTCGCCCCCCCGCGACGGCCCCCGATCCGCGAAACACTCCAAG
>JBKKAU010000226.1:0-2919 GCA_046714475.1 Thermoanaerobaculia bacterium | reverse complement strand
CCTATACTTTCTGCCACAACCTGTTGTTGGTGGTGCCGGGCTACCTGGGATTCTGTTGCGCCCTGCGCAACGGCGGCGCGGCGCCGCCGCTGGGGCGCACGGCGCCGGTCGAGGAGCTCGCCGCGCCGCCCCCGCCCCTGCCTCCGAAGCCTGCCGAGCCGCTGAGCGCGCCGCCGGAGTGGGCTTCACCCCCGGTGCCGGAGCTCGCCGAGCCGGGCGGCATCCACGAGCGACTGCTCGCGGCGGCCGGCGCGTTGGCGGCCGACCGGGTGCACGAGGCCGGACGCAAGGTCGGCGAGGTTCTGGGAGCCGATCCCTCCGAGCCCGCCGCGCACGCCCTGGACGGCTTCCTGCACGACCTCGCGGGCCGCGCCGAGGAGGCGGTCACCGCCTATCGCGCCGCCCTCTACCTCGACCCCGCCCTCTATCAGGTCCGCCTCCTCCTCGCCGACTGTCTGCTGCGCCTCGGCCACCGGGACCGGGCCGAGCAGCAATACCGCGAAGTGCTCACCACGCTCGGCAGCGGACGCGCGCGCAGCCTCCTGGTCTTCGAAGACCTCCCCTTCCCCGACCGCGAGCGGGCTCAACGCCGCAGCCGCCAGGTGCTCCAGGGGGGGTAGAGGGATCTGCTACATTGGGGACGTATGTCTGGCCGTGTCCGTCCCCCCGCAGTCGCCGGCACGTTCTATCCGGGCTCTCCCGAGGAGCTGATGCTCACGCTGGCGGATCTCCTGGCGGAGGTCCCTCCACCGGGCGCCAGGGCGCCCAAAGGGCCGGACGCCAGGGCGCCCAAAGTGGTCATCGCGCCGCACGCGGGCTACGTCTACTCCGGTCCGACCGCCGCCGTGGCCTTCAGCGCGCTCGCCGCCGGCTCCCGTCCGATCGAGCGGCCAATCGAGAGGGTGGTCCTCCTGGGGCCGGCTCACTACGTGCCGGTCCGCGGCCTCGCGCTGCCCGCGGCGGAGTACTTCGCGACGCCGCTAGGCGAAATCAAGGTAGATCCCCAGGGGGCCGGCGCCGCGCTGCGCCTGCCGCAGGTCCGCGTCCAGCCGGAGGCCCATGCGCGCGAGCACTCCCTGGAGGTCGAGCTGCCGTTCCTCCAGCGGTTGCTGGGAGAATTCAGCATCGTGCCGCTGGTGGTCGGCGAGGCGGACGGCGACGAGGTCGCGGAGGTGCTGGAGCAGGTCTGGGGCGGCGAGGAGACGGCGATCGTCGTCAGCTCCGACCTCTCGCACTTCCTGTCCTACGACGCCGCGCGGCAGGCCGACCGCCGGACGGCGGACGAGATCCTCCAACTGGGCGGTCCGCTCGATCCGCGCCAGGCCTGCGGCGCCATGCCGATCAACGGTCTGCTGGAGATCGCCCGGCGGCGCGGCCTGGAGCCTGAGCTGCTCGACCTGCGCAACTCCGGGGATACCGCCGGCGACCATAGCCGGGTGGTGGGCTATGGAGCCTTCGCCTTCCATGAGCCGTCCTGAGGACCGGGAGCGCGGGAGGCTGCTGCTCGCGATCGCCCGCGAGAGCCTGGCCGAGGCGCTGGGCCTGGGGAGGACCGCCGACGCCGACTACTGGGGGGATCCCTGGCTGCGCGAGCCGGGAGCCTGCTTCGTGACGCTGCGCCGCGACGGGAAGCTGCGCGGCTGCGTCGGCTCGGTCCGCGCCTGGCGGGCGCTGCTCGACGACGTGCGCCACAACACCCGCGCCGCGGCGTTCTCCGATACGCGCTTCTCCCCCGTCGTGCCCCAGGAGTTTGATGAGATCGGCGTCGAGCTCTCGCTGCTCTCCGAGCCCGAGCCGCTCGCCGCCGCCTGCGAGGAGGAGGCGCTCGCCCTGCTGCGCCCCGGCCTCGACGGCGTCATCTTCGAGTGCGCGGACTACCGCAGCACCTTCCTGCCGCAGGTCTGGGAGCAGCTCCCCGACCCGCGCGAATTCCTGGATCAACTCCGTTATAAGGCAGGCCTCCCCCCGGGGTATTGGTCGCCCGAGGTCCGGATCTTCCGGTACACGGTCGCCAAGTGGGTGGAGGAATAGGGCGCGAAGAATCCCCCCCCAACAGACCACGTATCGGCTGGGATGTAGGGGCGCGATTCATCGCGCCCTTTCCTTGGCCTGCCTGGCCGTCCCCCTCGTCCAGCTTCTCCGGCTCGATCTTGAGCTGATGCGTATAGCTGCGCATCAGGCACAGGAAAATCAAAAAAAGGGGCTTGACAGCCTCCCATGGTAATGCAGTACCATGCGCAAAGTCAAACGAGCAGTGACGAGGCGCCTTCCCGGCCGCGTCCGGTCCGCAGCAAGCCTGAGGAGATTGAGATTCCGGCGCCACTCTCGGCGCCGGATGTATGGGCCTGAGGCCCAGGGGGTGAAGGAAGATGGCTAAAGAAACGACGTACCAGGGTAAGCGGGGGTTCTGGCAGCGGCTGAGCACGGCGCTGCAGGCCAACAACGGTGAGCTCGGCCACATGGAAGTGCAGCGCGCCAACCTCATGGCGCTGTACGACCGGGTGCAGGGGCTCGTCCATGAGCAGGGGGAGCTCACGGCGCGCAAGCAGGAGCTCTCCCAGCAGATCCGCGTGGCGGTGGAAGAGGGGGAGCGGCTGGCGACGGTGCTGCGCTTCGCGGTCAAGCAGCACTACGGCATCCGCGCGGAGAAGCTGGCCGAGTTCGGACTGCAGCCGTTCCGCGGCAAGAGCCGCAAGCAGAAACCGCTCCCGCCGCCCGAAGACGCCGACCCGAAGAATTGATCCGTTGAATCTCCTGCTTTCCCTTCGAGAGGGGCCTCACCGCCCCTCTCTTTTTTTGGTGCGCCCGGCATGGGCATCGACTTGGAGGTGTAAGTCCTCCCGGAACTTGGTCACAGGGACCGAAGCGACCCGCAAGGTGGCGACCGTGAGGGGACCGCTGAAGGAAGCGGCTAGCGAA
>JBKKAU010000225.1:0-14240 GCA_046714475.1 Thermoanaerobaculia bacterium | reverse complement strand
CCCTAAACCCCCCGACACCACCTATTAGCCCAATCCTGACATTCCTTTGCTGTACCCTGGGGGGGCGCGCCCACCATGCCCCCCTCTCTTTGTCCTCTTCGATCCCCCACCGCACCCTCCGACGCTCCATCTCCCGGTACGGCGTTCCATCTCCAGCGACGGCGTTCCGTCGTACCCAGAGATGAAACGCCGTACCTGGAGATAGACCGTCGCAGCCAGAGATGCGCCATCTCCGCGTACGGTGGACCGCCGTAACCAGAGATGAGCCGCTGTAGCCAGAGATGGACCGTCGTACGTAGAGATAGACCGCCGTAACTGGAGATGGACCATCTCTACGTACGGTGGAACGTCGTAGCCAGAGATGGACCACCGTAACCAGAGATGGGCCATCGTACGCAGAGAAAAACCACCGTAGCTGGAGATGGACCGCCGTAACCAGAGATGAGCCACCGTAGCTGGAGATGGGCCATCTCTGCGTACGGTGGACCGTCGTACGCGGAGATGGAGCGTCGTAGCCAGAGATAGGCCGCTGTAAGCAGAGATGGAACGCCGTGCTGAATCGTCGTCACTGCCTGCGGTACAGCCACAGCGTCACGGGGGCGAGCACCAGCGTGAGCGCCACGGGGGCGATCAGCGCCTGGACGAGTTGACTGGCCGTGGCCTCACCCGACATGAGCCCGCGCATGGCGGTGGTCATGAGCGTGACCGGGTTCACCTCGACGAACGCGCGCAGCCAGCCCGGCATGGTCTCCGGGCTCACCATGATGTTGGACGCGAACACCAGCGGGAACAGCACCGTGAAACCGAGGGTCATCACCGTCATGGGCGTGCGGATCAGGAGGCCCAGCACGATGAAGATCCAGCCCATGCCGAACCCGATGACGATGAGCAGCGCGAACGACGACAATACGCCCAGGATGCCGGCCTCGGGCCGGTAGCCGAGCAGCAGGCCGATGCCGAGGATGATGCCGCCGGCGATCCCGTGGCGCAGCACGTCGCCCACCATGAGCCCCGCGAACGGCGCCAGCGACCAGATGGGCAGCGAGCGGAAGCGGTCGAACAGCCCTTTGCCGAGGTCGGTCGACAGACCCATGCCGGAATACACGGCATTGAACACCACGGTCTGCACCAGGATGCCGGGCAGGAAGAACTGCAGGTAGCCGCCGGGCGAGCCCGCGAGCGCGCCGCCGAACACGAACGTGAACAGCAGCGTGAACATGATCGGCGTCATCACGAGATCGAAGAGCTGCTCGGGCACGTGCTTGAACTTGAGCACCGCGCGCCAGCCGAAGACCAGTGCGTTCGACCAGGCCGAGGGCGCCGGCGGACGGCTCACCTGCTGTAGTGCGTTCATGGGCGTTGGCTCGTCAGCGAGAAGAACACTTCGTCGAGGCTGGGGCTGCCCAGCGAGAAATCCGCCGGCTCGATGCCGGCATCCAGCAGCGCGCTCAGCGCCGCGTTCGCGTCGCGCGCGCTGCGCGCCAACCCGGACAGCGTCGCGCCCTCGACGCTGCGTTGCACGCTGGCGCCGAGCCGCTCCTCGAGCAGCCGCGCCGCCTCGTCGAGGCGCGCGGGATCCGCCAGCGCCACGTGCAGGAAACCCGAGCCCGTGGCGGCCTTCAATTCCCGCGAAGTGCCCTCGGCGATCTTCTTGCCGTGATCGATGACGGCGATGCGCGCCGCGAGCTGGTCCGCCTCGTCGAGGTACTGCGTCGTGAGGAGCACGGTGACGCCCGAGCCCGCGAGGGCCCGGATCATTCCCCACACGCTCTTGCGTGCCGCGGGATCGAGGCCCGTGGTCGGTTCATCGAGGAACAGCACGCCCGGGGTGACGATGAGCGAGGCGGCGATATCGAGACGTCGCCGCATGCCGCCCGAGTAATCCTTGACCTGTTTGCCCGCCGCGTCCGCGAGCTCGAAGGTCTCGAGCAGCGCGTCGGCGCGCTGGCGTGCGGCACGGCCGCGAAAGCCCCACAGCCGCGCGAGCAGCTCCAGGTTTTCGCGGCCCGTGAGGTCCTCGTCCAGCGAGGCGAACTGGCCGGTCATCGCGATTTCGCCGCGCACCTGGCCCGGCGCCTCGACGAGATCGTGTCCCATGACGGTGGCGCTGCCACCGTCGGGATGCGCGAGAGTGGCGAGCATGCGCATCAGCGTGGTCTTGCCAGCGCCGTTGGGACCCAGGATGGCGAAAATCATGCCGCGCGGCACGTCGAGGTCGATGCCATCCACCGCGCGCAATTCACCGAACGTCTTGACGAGGCCGCGGGCGTGAATGGCCAGCGCGGCGGAACCATTGCTGCCGATCATGAGCCCGCACTCTATCGGAATCCCGGATCGAGCGCGATTCATCGCGCCCGTCCGCGCCCGGGAATGGGCAGACGGCCCGTCCAGGCTTCACCCGCCGCTTGGAGAGGGTCAGACCTCGAGGAACGCCAACCCGAGGGGACCGTCCGGATCGGGGCTGACGCGAAGCACGCTCCACCGCAGCTCCGCGGGGCCTCCTCGGGCTCTTCGAGAGACCGCCACACCGCGAACCAGCGGCCCAAGGCGTAATGATGGTCAGCCCTGCCTCGTCGGGACCGTAGTCGGGGAACCCAGAAGTTGTCCGGGTCCTCGGCGGCCTGCCGGACCTCGTCGGGGGTGGGAGAGAAGTGGAATTCGATCACCGCGTCGTACAGCGCCCGGTGGGTGGACTCGGTGACCTGGGAGAGAGGCAGAAGCGGTAAGCGAGAGGGACAGCCCAAGGTGGAGCCAAGCCCGAGGGATCTCCCCTCCTCAGCTGCCATCGGCTAGTATCCTTATGCGCCATGACTCACTCCTGCCGCTGCCTTGCAGCCGTTCTGGCTTACCTCGTGATACTTGCAGGTTGTCGTTCTCATGAGCCCGATGAGCGCAAGAATACCGCCACTGAGATCCGGCAATTCCTGGGCGACGTTCGTCCGATTGAGCCGCGACTGACCCTCGACACTGGATGGGGACCCTGTATTCCCGTACCTCGAAAATCGGTCGCCAGCACCTGCTCCTTGGAGGAACTCGCCCGCGCCGGGCTTCCGGTGCAGCGCTGCTCGCCAACTCCAACCCAGGCCACTCCGGGGTTTCAGAAACTCGTCCAACTGGTTCGACGCAAACGCAGCGTCCTACCTGTTCTCCCTCTGTTTATCAGAACCGATGAGACCTCCACACAGGCAATCATCAAGACCCTTGCAGTTGCCGGAAAGAACCAGGAGTACCTCTCCGACCTCTCTGCCATCTATCTCCACCTCGCTGGCATCACCAATGATCCAGAGTTGCTCCTTGCGAGTCTCGAAGCCTCCTCGAAGGCTCTCGAGCTGCGTCCGGACGACGTGCCTGCGCTCTTCAACCGGGCGCTGGCCCTCTCCCGCCTCAATCTCGCGGCTACAGCCCATCGTGCCTGGAAGGCTTATCTCGCGACAGCCCCCACAGACGATTGGTCCGCGGAGGCGCAGGGCTTCCTGGCCCGGTCTTCTCCCATCTCTTATCAGCAAAAGTGGAACACAGAGGTAGAGCCTGCGCTCCGCAACGCGGCTTTTCGCGGAGACCTTCAGGAGTTGCAGACGCTTGTCAAACACCATTGGCAGCGCAGCCGCGAGTGGGCCGAAGTCGAGTTGCTCACGGAGTGGGCCTCCGCAAACGGTGAAAGCTCCAGGAATGCGCTCGCAGCAGCAGGCCTGGTCGGAAAGGTCTTGTTAGGGATTACAGGCGACCGGATGCTTGTGGAAGGCGTCGCGGCTATAGACGCCGCAAACACTACCAGACGAGGCATTGCACGCCTGCGCACCGGCCATCAAGAGCTCGCGGCCGGGCTCAATGAGCTGTACAAAGAATGGCGACTTGAGCCGGCCCTCCACCACTTCGAGCGGGCAAAACTCGCTCTCTCTGAAAGTCCATTCGCCCTGTGGGCAGACCTCTACATCAGCCTGATTCATTTTTACAAGGAGGACTATGCTCAGGCAGCGGATTTGCTCGAAGCTCTGGATCGTCGCGTCGATCGCGAGCGTTATCCGACCCTGGCGGGCAGAGTGCTTTGGATCAAAGGACTGACCGCCGCATCTACCTATCACCTTGCAGACTCGGTCCTTCACTACCAGCAAGCGCTTCAAATTTTCTGCACAATCAACGAAGAACAGAATCTCGCGGCGGTGCACGCCCTTCTCAGTGAAGCGCTAAGCAAGCTCGGGCGCTTCGAGGACAGCTGGCCACACATTTACAATGCCCTTACCAAAGTCGATCGCATTTTCGATCCAATCCGGCATCATGCCGTACTTGAGGCCGCAATCCTCAATGCCCGCCGCCAGGGTTTCCACCACGCCGGGCTCGCCTTTGCTGACGAGCACCTTGTTATGGCCCCAAGCACCGGCAGCGCCCAGATCCTTCACTACGCGTGGATGCACCGCGGCAGTTTGCGCTATGTCCTTGGCGATCTTCAGGGAGCAAAAACCGATCTTGCGGAAGCGAGCCGCTTGGCTGTCGAGGATCCCAACCTGAGTCAACGATCGACCGCCGACCTGAAGCTCGCCAGCGCCCAGATCCAGATGGAGACGGACCCCAGCCATGCGGTAAACCTGCTAAGCCAAACGATCGAGCGGTACGAACACACAAAATATAAATACCTCCTTCCGCAGGCTTATGGAGCCAGAGCCCAAGCCTTCCAACGTCTCGGCGATCTCGCTTCGGCAGAACGGGATCTCGACAGCCAGATCGAGATCTTCGAAAACTCTGCGGGGGAAATCCAGCAGGACGTCTTCCGGCTCTCCCTGCTCGGCCAGGCAGCACCTTCTTTCGACAAGATGATCGAGCTCCAGACGACGAAGCTCGGCCGACCGGATCGCGGCTTAGAGTACTCCGAGAGGGGACGACGTCGTGCCTTTCTGGATGCCTGGGCAAGAGCGTCGCTGGCTCAGGCCTCCCGCATGAAGCCGCCTGTATGGGAAAGCTTCGATCCCGTGCGACTTCGGACCGGACTTCCGCCAGACGTAGCGGTCCTTGAGTATTCACTCCTCGACAACCATCTGCTTTCATGGGTCGTCACCAGGTCCGGAGTCAAGATGCTGACGCTGAACGTGAGGAGGCAGGATATCGTCCGCCGGATCCACGATCTCGAGCGCGGCCTTGCGAGAGACGCCGCGCCTCAGGCAAGCCACGAGCTGTACGACCTTCTTGTGCGGCCTGCTGCGCCTCTCCTCGGCGGAGCCTCGCGCCTGATCATAGTTCCCGACAAGGAGATCTTTCTCGTACCCTTCGAAGCTCTCGTCGACCGGCAGACAGGGCGCTTTCTCGTCGAAAGCAAAGTGATCTCCTACTCACCCAGCGCCTCTCTCTACGTCAACCTGAGGGAGAGATCTGCCCGCACCCGCAAAAAGGCTCCAGGACACGCCGTTGCTGCGACGGGGGCACAAAATGGAGGTTTCAAATACGAGCTCCTGTCACAAGCGCCTTTGGAGGCCCGCTCGATCTCTGCTCTCTACCGCCGAGGAAACTTGCTGATCAATCCGAGCAAGAAGCAACTGCTGGATGCGCTGAGCCAGAGCCAGGTTCTTCATTTCTCGGGACATGCGATACCGAATGCGGAGCAGCCTTTCGCCTCCAAGCTGGTGCTGGCGGACACACCTACCGAGCACGTCGAGCTCTATGCGTGGGAGCTGTACGACCGGAGCTTTCCGCAACTGGAGCTGGTGGTCCTCTCGGCGTGCGGCACGGCCGAAGCCTCCCATCCTGAACTGGGCATGGCAGCGACCCTCGCCGGCCCCTTCCTGGCGGCTGGCGTGCCGCGAGTCATCGGCAGCCAGTGGCGGGTCAAAGACGACTCTACCCGCCGCTTTTTTACCTCCTTCCATCGCCGTGTCGCGGCAGGAGCCGATGCGGCAGTCGCCCTCCGCCACACCAAGCTCGAGTTCCTGCACAGCGGCAACGCCGAGCTCACCTCTCCCCGCGTCTGGGGTGCCTTTGTGCTCGTGGGGAGCTGAGGCGCGCTGGAGCGCTCCCGACTCGACAGAGAATTCCCGCCTCCGGTCCGTCTAGTGGTACCGAAGACGAACCTGTAGCCCCAGCCAAGGCAACGGCTTGTGCCTCGCTGGGACTCGCAGACCAACCTAACGCAGTCGGCGAGAAGGAGGCCAGCCTTGGCAAGAAACCACTATCATTTTCATCTCATCTTCAAAGGCCTGTTCCGCTGCGTGCCGGACAGGAAAAACAACAACCTGAGCATTTTGATGGTCGATGGACGCTCCCCCAAGAATAGCCCGGCAACCGGCGAAGCGCTCCGGGACCATCGTGCGGTGATCGAGTTCCGTCTCGGTGACTGGCGTAACAGAACCTTGGAGCCACTCCGCAATTTCATCGAGGTCAACAAGCGCAACAAGGGCAAGGTCGGCATCTACCTGCTCAACAAACAAGACGTCCAGATAGGGGTCAGCGACGGGCAGCTCTCACCCCAGCTGAAGTTCATCGAAGACAACTCGCCGACCAGCTTCCTGAGACTACCGCGCATGGAGATGATCTCGCCAGGCTCCGAAAAAATACGCGCCGATGCCTTGGAATTAGGGAAGAACTGCGTTGCGCGCGTCATGGACCTCGGTCACGGGGAGGTACGTTCAGAACGTCCCAGCACATTCGGGGGAGAACGGCTGCGCTGGGCTTTCCTGCTGGCCAGAAAGCGGGATGATCTCAGAAGGATCTTCAAGGCAGGAGGCGCCGAGAAGGAAGCGATGAAACGGGAGCTTTTCAGGTCGGAAGAGGCCAACCTCGATCTGCGGATCAGCAGCCGGGTGCCACGCGGGGCGGCGGTGCTCATCAACCCTAATCCATTTCCTGAGAATGGCGTTGCGCTCGATCCCCCAGCGTTCATGTTGCGACCCGAAAAGGGACAAGACTTGGAAGTGTGGGTCAAAAACCGCGAGCTCGACGTCATCCTGACAGAATCTGATGGCCCCGGGCGAGAGGAGGGCTGCCTGGCCAACGAGCTCGTGGACTTCGACTTTGAGCTGCAATACGAGCTCAGCGAGTCAGCGCCGGAAAGGCGTATTCCCTACAGAAGCGATGCCATGGACGACGGCCCCGTCACCGCTGGCGGCTGCGCCTGCGGCGGTTGCAGCGGCGGGGGCTAATCCAACAGAAGAGGCGACTGCAATGAAAAGAATGTTATTGCCAGCAACAGCTATTGCGATGACGATCGTATCGTGCTGTGATCCGGCCCCGGGAGGCCTCACTGAAGCGGTACCACCAGTGGTCGATCTTGGTCCCAAAGACGAAAAACAGCGCACCGTGAGATTTCCCCAAAGAGGCAGGCTGAGAGGAGAGAGAGCGCCGTTGAGGGACTTTCTCGCGAACTGCACGTTCTGGTCGGGCGACTTGCCGAGTTGCACTTGCGTGCTCGTGGGCTCTCGCGCGCTACTTACCGCAGCTCACTGCGTGAGTGAAACCAATGAAGGAGAGATCCAACGCAATAACACAAGGCATACCGGCCCCTGCGAGCGTGCTCCTGACTTCATGGTTGACAAGTCAGTTGACCTGGCCCTTTGTCGCATGGAACCAGAGATCACAGGCAATATAAAATTCGAGAGCCTCGGCAATCCGGGGGCCGCGCTAACGGAAGGGGTAGAACTGCTGCTGACGGGTTTCGGCTGCGAGGAGAGGTTTGGCGCCGGCGCGGATGGTAGCCTGCGTAAGGTCGGCTCGACGATCGAAACCCTCCCCTCCACAGACAACTTCATCAGAATGGGCTCAGAATCGAGTCTCTGCTCTGGGGATAGCGGCGGGCCGGCATATCTACTCCTCCAGAATTTGGAGAGCGGTCGGCGCCTCGTGGCGGGAATCAATGCGAAAAGCGATGCTCGTCTCGCAAGCGTCACTACGCAAAGAGCCAGAGACTTCATTACCGATTGGGCAGCGAGCCAGAACGGGGCTCCGATCTGCGGCATAAGCCAGAACGCACAGAACTGTCGCAATTGAGGGCAAGAGTTGGACCTCGAGGAAGAGAGCACGGAATCATCGTGCTCCCCCTTCACTTGGATGGATCGTGAAGCCTCTTGCGAAAGAAAATCCGGCTCCGTTTCGAAACCTCACCCGCCCCACGAGAGCCCCCAGGGTCTCGACCTTCGTCTCAGGCATCTCGATGGTGAGCGCGATCTCATGCACAGCCACCCTCGAATTCCCCCGAGCTTCCATCGCGACGTGATCGTCCCCAGCTCTCCCCAAAAGGGTCTTCGAGACGGCGCTCTTGATGAGGGTCTGGGGCAAGGATATGGCAGGCGGAGCTTCGCCGAGCAGCAGTTTGTCGAGGTCTCCGGGGATCCGGAGATCCAGAGAGGCTGCCTGAAGCGACTGGAAGACGAGTCTCTCTTGCCTGCAGAAGAGGTTCGCATCCCTGTCGCCGAGACCATTGAGCCCGTTCACGGTCAGGATGTCGTCCGTGTTCGCCCATTCCAGGGGGAAGGCGGGGAGACGAGGAGCCTTCAGCAATCCGGATACGGAGTTCGTATCCACAGAGATGGCAACCAGAGACCCGGCATCGCGGCTCATCAAGCGTTGGACTTCGTACAATTGCACTGAGCCGGGAGCGACCGTCCACGCGTCCATCAGAGAAGGCCCGGCCCGGCCCTTCCACTCCCGGACAACGACCTCGACGGTTTCCGTGGACGTATTGGCGACGGCGTACCAGGGAGTCCCTCGCGACCAGTACTCCTGGATAAAGACGGCCGTGCTCCATGGCAGGCCAACCGCAATGAGACTTCCATCGGAACGGCGGCCGAGGTGGAGCATGTCTGAATTGCCCTGCATGGGGGAGACTCCTTGGGGCTTCACCTGACTTTCGACCGGAAGCCTACCACATGGCTGAGCGCCCTCCGCCCCAGAGGCAGATTCCAAGGCGGAGGGCTTCTGGCCGGTGGCGCGTCACCAGCCGAGATCTCTCAAAAGCGCAGTCCCGACCCGCCCAGGAAAGTGGATCGCCTCTGCCATCCCGATCTGCGGCGTCATCAGCGAGTTGGAGTTTCCAGCAGGGAAGGTATCCTCATTAAAGTGCGAGAAGCTCGATCCCCCCTCCCAGGTAATGGGAGCGTAGAGGCGGACCCGAGTATGCCCGTTGGCCGCAGCCGCGCGAGCCCCGTTGAAAAAGAGCTGGCTGCTCTGCAGTTGGCCTGCAAGCTCAGTGGAAGGGTTGGGGAACAAGGATGCATCGAGGATCCGCTCACCGTTGGCGTTCTCGACGAAGTGGTCGTAGATGATGGGTATCCCCTCCAGTCCCAGGGAGCCGACTCCCTCTTTTACGTTCGCGGAGCCGACAAATCCAAGACCATGCCCGAGCTCGTGCAGGACGACGCTCATGAGGTCATATTGATCCGCCGGCGTCTCTCCATCAAGCCCTAGATACCAGTTGCTGAAATCACTATTGAAATTGGCGTTGATATGAGGAGCATTTGGTGACAAGTCGGTTCCACTGAGCTTGTTTGCCAGCGCGCTCGGGTACCAGGTCTGCGCTCGTGGAGCCAAGGGAAAGTCCCGCAAGACTGTCTCGGGACCCGCGCTACCGAGAGTTCCCGGGTCCAGCGGTGTGAAGTGGGCATCCACCCGAATCGGGACACCGGTTGTGAGCGTCACGGACCATACGTCGACCGCAGCCTGAAACGCCGCTTTCGCCTCGTCGCTGAAGCCGGTGTAGGTGACCTCGAATCTAGCGGTGACTGTAGGAGCGGCGGCCGCATGCGCTGTGAGAAGCGCAGCGGTGGGCGGTGTGAACACATGCGTTCTGGATGAGTATCCACCCGCTCGCAGGACAACGAGTTGTCCCCCTAGACTCTGCATCGCCATTGGATTTCCTCCTAAGTCTTGACGGTTCTCAGTCTGATAAGGTCGATCTGTGTTCGCTTCCTACTCGTCCCCTCCTGAGAACAGGCTGAATGCCTCAAGAGCCACGCTGAATGAGAAGTATGGCTTGCCCGTAAAGTCGTCGCGGGTCCGGAGATCCGTGGCGGAACTGACGGTCTGACCTTCGTGCTGGCCTTCGAGTTCCGTGACCTGCTGATACGTGATACCGCCTCCGAACCGGACGAACCTGCCGATGCGGAACGAGATACCGCCGAAGAAGGCTGGCTGATCGGTATCCGTGCCGGCGCCGAATTCGATACCCAGACCATGCACCCAGGTTGGAGCCTTTTGAAAGAGGGCCAGGCCGAGGCCATAGTCGACAAGTAAGGCAACCTCGCCGGCGCGAGTCTCCTTGTCGGTCTTCTTGATGGTAAACGTGGGGTCCTCGGCACCATCGGAAACCGCTGTGAAGGTAGGTTCTACGATCCGCGTTGTCACCACGCTGGCAGCGATGCCCCAGAGATCCCTGGTGATCGAATCCAGTGAGTAGGGCGCCTCGCTCTTGGCCGGGCGGGAGGGCACGACCACCGACGCCAGGGGAGCGTTGGCTTCGAGCACGAGTGAATGGTTCTGAATCTTGTCCCAGCGCACAGGCTTGAACTCGTTGGCGAGGACGAGCCGGCGAGAAACGGACTTGGCCGTGACACACTGGCCGAGGGTCCTATCGGAGCATTCTTGCAATCCTGCCAGGAGGTGCTGTCGTACACGCCGCTCGAAAAGCTCGACTTGACTTGCCGCCTTACGAACTTCGTCCCGTTTGCCCAGCAGAGTCGTCGCGCCGGTATGGATCTCCCCGTAACGAGTGATCAATGCGACAAGCTTCTTGGTTTCGCCAAGAAAAGGCTTGGCGAGTATACGGAGCTGTGTCGCCAAGTCGGCCGGCTGTGGTTGCTGCTCGAGGGCGGCCCGCATCGCTCTGAGCGGGCGCAGAAGATTGTCGGAGACCTCCTTCATCTCTTGGGTACACGTAGGGGCAGTGGCTTCGGCGTCTAAGACTGCTTTCCGGATGTCGTCGCCCTTGGCGAAGTCGCCGCCGAAAGCTCGTTCGGCAGCCTGCAGGAAAGGCAGGCAGAGATCACCGGGTTCCCGCGCCGCCCTGAGTTGGCGAGACAAGCTCTCGAAGGCTGCGTCAGACTGGATCTCAAGATCCGATGTAGCCAAATCGTCGCATTCAACAGGGTTCAACTTAATAGGATACTCGGCCACCCCGCCTAGCTCGAGCCGCTGAATAAAGTGCCCAGCGCGAGAGGTCTGATCGGTGATCATGGCTGTCGAGCAGCTTACCTTGCTTGAAGATTTTTGTAGATCTAGGAGCGCTTTCTGGAGAACCATGAAAATATCTGTCCCAGGGTCTCCAGGGGGCCTCGCTTCCCTCTCAGCATTTAGCGTCTCGACCAAGGAACCGATATTGCTCCCCAGTAGCGCCGCTAGCTTCTTGACCTCAACGAGCTCAGGAATATCGACCTCGGTAGCGGCTCCAGCGGTCAGCGTATAGAGGAGTGGATTGGTGTTATCGACGACTACAATCAGCTCCTCACGACGTCCAAGGGATACGGTCGGCTTGCCGGCCACATCCCTGTCTATCCGCTCTTGATCGAGCTTCCCATGTGCCCGCCACGTCCGGCTGGAGTGGTCGTACACGAGAACTACCGGCTGGACCACTTCGTGATCTTTTACTCTGTCGAAAGTTGTGCAGGCTGGATCCGGGTCCTGAGGTGACACGCAACGCTCCTCCAGAGCCAGCCAGCGTAGGCCACGCTTTGCCTTGAATTCTTCTTCTTCCGTCTTCTCACAGACCGGAGGAACACTGCCGCCGACAGGGAAGCTCCCGCAAAATTCCGAGAAGGCCTTCTCGAAGCATCCCTCTGGCGTCCCTCCATTTTTGAAATTACAGGGATCAGGGTCCTCGGCCGTGGCGAACCCGGGAAAGACAACCAGAGTTGCAAGGACCAGCCAGGCCAGCGTCGTCGAACCGTTTTTCATCGCTCCCTCCGTATCCCTGGTTCTCCGGCCGCACACTGCGGATCATGAAGGGGCCAGGGGTCTCGCCTATCTAGACGGACGAGGCGACGGTTTTCCGACCGAGGGATCAGTTCTCAGGCTGGGTGAGAAAAGACGTTGGCCGTCCGTCTAGGAAGTGGTGAAGCGATAAGTCAGCCCCGCGGTGGGGCCGACCCCTCAGGGCAGAAACGAGCCCAGGAGTTTACACCTATGGTTCGAAGAGCCACCGTACGGATTACCACCATGCTGGCACTCTTCCCTCTGATGCTGGCGGCTCAGGCCGCGCCAGCCCAGACGAGCGTCACTCTCCACTTAACTCCCAAAGCAGTCGCCAACGGTTTCCCGGCACAACTCGCGATCACCGTCGAGACCTCCACCGACCTCAAGGGAGCCGTGATCGAGATCCAGCCTCCTCCAGGATTCAAGGCCGACCCAAGCACGATTAGACTTCCCGAATCCGCTAAGAAGGCCATCCTGGCCAGCAGTCTCACAGCGAGCGGGAAGACCTCCACAGCCGGGGAGAAGCTCGTGATTGTGCATCTTCGCGGTGCTCCTCAGGCCGGAGGTGCACGTCCGAGTCTCACTTCGGCTAGCCTCACGTTTGACCATACACCGGAGATTCCTGTCTCACGCTTCCTTCTCTTCGGAGGGTTGGGCATACTGATTGGGTATGGTCTCAGGCTCCTCTTGGAGATCCTGAAAAGCCTTCCGAGGCCCAGTCCCGATCCGGGCAGCAATGGTAGCGATACGGATGGCCCCATCACTCGCTTCGTGAAGAAGAATTTTTTTCTCGTCGATCTCCTAGTTGCCTTCGGCCTTGGCTTTCTGGCCCTTGTGGCCCTGACCAAGGACGGGCACCCTCCGCAGAACGGAGCCTATTGGTACACGGCTCTCGCCGTCGGCGTCAGCCTCGGCCTTCTCACCAACAGCGAGCTCTTGACGAGAACGGGAGGACGATGATGAGTGACCCTCTCATCAACGTGATCCGCCCCGGCGACTCTAGCAAGCCGGCCCCCTTCACGATCTGTGTCGCCGCAAATCCGGCGCTCGAAGCACCGCGGAATACTGGACAGTTCATCACCGATCCGATCCTCTCGGATCAACCTGCCTTCGACGCCGCGGTCTCCTACATTCACGACTGCCTGTTCGGTCTTTTGCCTGGGCAGGGAGAGGCGCTGCTAGCGGAGTCGGACATCGCACCGAAGGTGAGGATCGTCTCCTTGTTCGTCCCCGGCCTGTCGCCACAAGACGCCAACTCGCTCGTGGCCAATGACTCGATCAGTAATCAACTTATCGCCCGCAGGACCATGGCGATACCCTTCTTGAGCCGTTTCGGCCTCACTGCCGATATCGTCTACTGCGTTTCGCGATCAAGCACCCACAGCCGTGCTACCGCTTGGTTCACCTCCGACGACGATGCCGGGGGAGGAGTCCCCTTCACTCTCGACGGAACCACCCTGCACCATCGTTTCCGTAGCCTGATCCCGGGCACGATCGCGATCCATTCCACCGCCAGCTCGCTGACCGCCCTACATGAGTTTGAACATGCTCTTTCCAGCTATTCGAATGGCAAGATCGTCGATCTCTACGTCCAGAGCCCGCCGGCCGTCAACTGTAAGCACGGGCGACCGATCCCATCGCTGTTCGCCAACTACGACGGCACAGACCTTGCCTCAGACCCGGTCCGCGACAGCTTGGGATACCCGGCAGGATCGACGCAGTTTCATTGCGCGCTGCTCAATCCGAGCGCTCCGGCAGTTATGGACAATTATCCCCTCGCTGCGGTGCCCGCCTCCTGCGAGAACGACGACATCACCCGCCGCTTCATGTTGGACCGGCTACGCGCTAAGATAAGCCGGTAAGGAGGTCGAGTCATGGAACCCTTGAAACCGGAAGACAAGATATTTATCCTCGAGAACAATCCGCAGGCCTCTCCGGAGGAGATCGAGGAGTACGAGCAACTCCTTTCCGTGCGGTTCACCGAAGATCCAGACGTCGCCCCGGAGCCGGCTCGCGATTCTGCCGTCCCTCTCAGAGAATCGCGGCTAACCGAGCTCTATCAGAAGCTCATCGCGCCGCTGGAACGGTGAAGCGGGATCGCCGACCGCAACCGATCCCCGGGATTGGGTGCCGGGATTAGGTGCGGGAGAGAGGTAGAGTCGAGGACGGGCGCGGTGTCTCGTAGGCCGAGGGAGTCGCTGTTGCGGATCCACGAGAGTGCCACCCGACAGTTTCCCCGCTAGTTGCAAAGAAAGCCTTGTCAAAGGGGGCGAGAACGCCAAGCTTGCGGGTACTTGGGTAGTATTTTCGCCTTGCCGCTGGACCTCACCAGTCGTGAAGTCCAGAAACCGAGACTT
>JBKKAU010000224.1:0-1515 GCA_046714475.1 Thermoanaerobaculia bacterium | reverse complement strand
ACCGACCCCCTCTCAGCCCAGTCGATCCTCGGCCATCTCCGCGACCACCAGGAGGAGATGGTCGAGCTCCTGCGCGAGCTGGCCCTCGCCGAATCCCCGACCAGCGACCCCGCGTCGCAGGAGGCGGTGTTCGCCCGGCTCGCCGCCGCGCTCCAGGCCGCCGGCTGCCGGGTGCGCCGCCTGCGCGGCCGGACCAGCGGCGGCCAGCTCTGGGCCGTGCAGGGCCGCAGGAGCCGGCGCCAGGGGCCGCGGCGGATGCAGCTCCTGATCGGCCACGGCGACACGGTCTGGCCGGCGGGCACCCTGGCGTCGATGCCGGTCGAGGTCCGGGACGGGCGGCTGACCGGGCCGGGAACGTTCGACATGAAGGCTGGGCTCGTCCAGGGGGTCTTCGCCCTGCGGGCCTTGCGCGAGCTGGGGCTGGAGCCCGAGGTCGTGCCGGCCTTCTTCATCAACTCCGACGAGGAGATCGGGAGCCCGGACTCGACGGTCCGCATCCGCCGGCTGGCGCGCTGCGCCGAGCGGGTGTTCGTGCTGGAGCCGTCGCTGGGTCCTGAAGGGCGGCTCAAGACCGGCCGCAAGGGGATCGGCCACTTCACCGTGACCGTGCGGGGTCGGGCGGCGCACGCCGGGCTCGACCCGGAAAAGGGGGCGAGCGCCATCCTGGAGCTCGCGCACGTCATCCAGAAGCTCCACGCCCTGACCGACATGGCGCGGGGGATCACCCTGAACGTCGGGGTGATCTCCGGCGGGACGCGGCCCAACGTGGTCGCGCCCGAGGCGCGGGGCGAGATCGACGTGCGGGTGCTCCATGAAGAGGACGCCGCCGGGGTCGAGCGGGCGATCCGCGCGATCGAGCCGTCGACGCCAGGCACGAGCCTTGAATTCACCGGGGTCATGGGTAAGCCGCCGCTCGCGCCCAATCCCCGGAACCGGGCGCTCTGGCATGCCGCCGAGCGGTGCGCCGCCTCGTTGGGGCTCGCGCTCGGCGAAGGCACGGTCGGTGGCGCCTCCGACGGCAACACCACCAGCCAGTTCGCGGCCACGCTCGACGGTCTGGGCGCGGTCGGCGACGGCGCTCACGCCATCCACGAGTTCGTCGAGGTGGCCCGCATGCCGGAACGCGCGGCCCTGCTCGCGATGCTGTTGCTGGAGCCGGCGGCGCAGGCGGTACACTGAGTTCCAACCAGGGTGGCCGCCGGGGGCCGCCGATTTTGGGATGGGGGTTCGATGTCAGGTCGTCGCCTTTCGTGGTCTCTCCCGCTCCTCCTGCTGGCCGTCTTCGTCGGCTCGGCCGGCCGGGCCGATGCCGCCAATGCCAACCCCGTGCTCAGCAAAGCGGAGGTCCGCCAGGCCGAGCAGCGGCTGTCGGACCTGGGGTACTGGACCGGTCCGGTCGACGGCGTCTGGGACGCGGCGACGCGCCAGGCGTTGATCGCCTTTCAGAAAATCGAGCGCGCCCGGCCGACGGGCAAGCTGACGCGGGCGGAGTGGAACGCCCTGTCGGTGGCGCGG
>JBKKAU010000223.1:0-5699 GCA_046714475.1 Thermoanaerobaculia bacterium | reverse complement strand
GAGTAGGCGTCCTGCTCGATCTTGGTCAGCCCCTCCTTCGGATAGCGGTTGTTGAGCCGCGCCGGGCGCACCTCGGCGAGGACGGAGCGGCGGCGCGGCACCGCGAAGCCGTCGAAGGGCCAGACGTGGACGCGGTCACCGGCGCGGCGCAGGTAGTCCAGCCAGGGCAGGCCGGCGTGAGTCGACTTGGCCAGGCTGTCCTGGATGTCGAACTGGAAGACGCTCTTGGGGAAGGCGGTCCAGCGGGCGGTGAGCCGGTGCTCGTCGGGGTCGCCGGTGCGCGGGTTGCCCGGCAGCAGCTCGCGGACCGTGAGCCTGTCGGTGGGCCAGTGCCCCTCGAAGTCGTTGAGGAACTCGTCCCAACTCTTGAGGTTGTGGCGGTCCATGTAGCTTTCCGGAAAGGAGAAGGCGTGGTCGAGCCCGATGATGACCGGCTCGGCGCCGGTGATCCGCTCGAGCAGCCACTCGGCGAGCTCCTGGCGGCTCCAGTACCCGGACTCGTGCCCGGGGTTGGTCTCCTTGTACGGCTCGTGATCCTCGAACGCCGAGAAGACCCGGATCTCGCGGATCCGGTCTCCGGGGCTCTTGCGCCCCGAGTAGCGAACCCCGATGTACTGATGGAACATGGACATGCTCGACCCCCTCCGCCTGAGCTCCTAGTCTATCAACGGGATGCGCGGAGCCAAAAAAAAGAGGCGGCCCGAAGACCGCCCGATAAGCCCGTCCGCCGCCGGCCCGGGCCTGGGTTCCCGGAACCGGCGGCGTGCCGGAGATCAGATCCCTTCTTCTCTAGTTGAGCGGGCAACCTCCGTTGTTGTCGTTGTCGAGCTCCGTGGCGAGCGCCAGCATGGTGTTGCGGTTGTTGCTGGTCAGCGCCGCGTTGACCTCCGAGATGATCGAAGAGGCGCTCCGGGTGTAGTCCACGTCCGGGTGCGCCGCGTTGAGCAGCGCCGCGACCGCGGCACGCAGCAGGATCTTCGCGCCGCCGAGCGAGCCCGAGCCGCCGCCGCCCTGGAGCGACTGCAGCAGGGTCTGGGAGCCGAGCGACGGGAAGGCGGAGGCGCCACTGAAGACGCTGGAGGTCGTCTGGCCCGGCGAGTAGCCGCTCGGTGCCCACGAATCCGTATGGTTCTTCCAGTAGCCAGGCGTGCAGCCTTCGTCACCGCCGGGCGGCGGCGGAGGCGGCGGGATCACAGGCAGAGGGACGCGCAACGCGCCCAGGATCCAAAGCAGCGAGTCGGGGTTCTGGTTGAGCGGCTCGGAGAACAGTTGCACGGTGGTCGAGCCGACGCCCCCGGGTATGTTGACCGGGAACGTCTTGGTGTCCCAGGACTCCCCGTCAGAGCTGGCGAGTTGGTTGAAGATGCTCGCGTTGTTGCTGATGTCGATGCGGTCCGGCCGGGTCGGCGTGCCGTCGCCCGAGAAGATGATCAGTTGGCCCTGGCGGGCGGCGGTCGCCGAACCGTGGTTGAAGGTGACCGGAACGGTCACCCGCGTCGGCCCTGGGGTCGGATCGATCCCGTAGGCGAAGTCGAGGCCGTCATAGACGATCAGCCGGTAGGTGTTGGTGTCGGCGGGATTGCTATAGATCACCAGCAACCCGACGCCGTTGAAGCGGAAGAGGTTGCTCGCGGTGTTGCCGTCCTGGACCGCGAAAGTCTGGAGCCCGGTGCCCTTGGCCTGCACGAGCGACGTGACGTCCGCCAGATAACCGATGTTGTTGATCGGGCCGCCGGCCGACACCGGCTGTCCCTCGGTCCCGATGATGGTCCCCGTGATCAGGTTGCCGTCCAGACGGATCACCTGATCCCTGTACGGCTGGCTGGGGATGACGCAGACCCCGCCGCTCTGCGGGCAGGGCCGGTCCCGGCCCGCCCAGTAGAGCAGCGCCGCCTGAACCGGACCGCCGATGTTGACCGAGAGGCTCCGGGTCCCGCTGCCGATCCCCTGCATCCCCACCCCTCCCTCAGCGAGAGTGAGACCTTGCCCTTGGATGTCGAGCGCGACACCCAGAGGCGTGGCCTGCGCCGTGACGGCGAGCGTCAGACACAGGATGGAAAGCAAGAGCTTCGCGGGGAGACAACGACTCATTCAACACCTCCGATGTAAAAAGGTTTACAGATTGCTCGGAGGGGTGCCGGCGTGAGAAATATCCTCACGGCTTGCGAGTAGATCACTGGCTGCCCCAGATCGAGCGCATTCCTAGCTCTCTCCGGCTTCGGCAACCAGGCGATCTCGAGGGAGATCCTGGGTTTTGCGGCCCCGCTTCACAGCGGGTGTGCCTTTTCGAGCCTCTACGAATCTTGTAGACGGGCTCTTACGAGCCTTACGACTGAACGGTTTTTACTGCAGAAGACATACCATTGATCTATGTCTATTGAACGAGGCGCTGCCGCTCCAGCAGGTAGAAGCCGGAGCGGCTCTCGGGCCCCTGTTCCGGACAGGTGGAGACGGTGAGCCGGTGCCGGCCCGGCGAGAGATCGGCATGGACCCGGACGCCTCGTCCCAGGACCGCTCCGAGGCTGCCGGCGGTGGAGGCGAGCAGCTGTTCGTCGAGCCAGAGGGAGGTCGGTCCAGAAGGAGCGAGCTCGTAGACGACCCGTGCCGGCGTCTCCACCTCCAACTCGTGGACCAGGGTCACGCACCGCGCCTGTCCCCGGGTGAGCCGGCGGGCGTCGACATAGCCCTCGAGCGCCCGCGCCCGCTCGCCGGTCAGGCGGGGATATCTGGGCCAGAGCTCCGTGAAGGCCTGGGGCGACGGCGGCATGGGCGACGAGGGGGGGACCACCCGCCAGTCGAGCACGAAGCCCTGGCCGAACGCGGGGCTCATGCGGAAGACGCCGTTGAAGCCGCGGTAGAGCGTCTCGACCCGAGGGTCTCCGGACACCCTCTCCACCAGCCGGCGGGTGTCGTCCTGGATCGGGATGACCAGGAAATCGCTGTCCAGGCCCGCAGCAACGGCGAGCGGCACGTCGGGCGCCTGGCCTTCGAAGACCGCTCTCTGGAGGGCGTAGAGTCGAGGATGGGGGACGGCCATGAACACCGGATCGAGCACGTTGAGGTAGGTGGCCCAGGGAGCCGTGAACATGTAGACCGGTGTCGATCCCCACGGAGCCGCCACCTTGGCTCCCGGCGGCAGCGCCTTGGCGACCGACTGCCGGTCGACGACGCGGACGGCGCCCGGCCCTGGGTTGGTGCGCCGCGCGAAGGTCTCGAGCTGCCGCCTCATCTCGGGCAGGCCCAGGAGGCAGCAGAGGATCAGTGCCACGGCCAGGGGGAGGCTCCTCCGCCCCGGCAGGTCGACCCGCCTTCCCGGCAGACGCTCCCGCCGCCGCATCTCGAAGAGCAGCCAGAGGGTGGCGAAGGGGAAAAAGTAGATCGAGAAACGGGACATCAGCAGATAGAGGACGCCGAACACCGCGGCCGCGACCCCGAAGGCATCCGCGGCCCGGGCTTCCGCCTCGTCTCCATTCCCAGGGACTCCGGCGGGCCTTCCCGAGCGCCAGAGCGCCGCGAGCGCCAGGAACCAGCCGAGGTTGACCATCAGCACGACGTCCGTGAAGTTGGGCCGGATCTCGGTCCCGACGTCCAGGCTCCCTTTGTAAAGGAAAAAGTGGATGCTCTGGACCACCCACACCTCCAGGTTCTTGGGGAAGTGCGGGTGGAGCACGAGGCCCAGGCCGGTGCCCAGGAGCGGATAGAGCAGCAGCCCGGGCTCCCACCGCCGGCGCGCCCAGCCGAAGAACAGGAACATCAGGAGGCAGAGGCCGAGCAGGGCATGGAAGGCCGTGTAGCTCAGCGCATAAAGGGCCGCCAACGCTCCCAGCCAGCGATACCGGCCGCGGGCCACGGCCCAGAGCACCGCCAGCAGGAGCAGCAGCGAGAGCAGCTCGGGACGCAGCCGGACCAGCCGCCAGCCGAGCTCGGCCGAGACCAGCGGCAGGACGAAGGGCACCGCCAGCCCCCAGAGGCCGATCGCCCGCACGCTCAACCAGCCCAGGGCCGTGAGCAGCAGCGCGTCCAGCAGGGCCAGGACGATCCGCCCGCCGAGCAGCGGGTCCGCCAACCGGGCGAACGGCGCGAGCAGCAGGTGAAACAGCAGCTCCTTGTCTCCGAACCCGTCGCGCATGACGCTGAACCGGGTCCAGGGCAGGCGGTCGATCAGCCCCTGCTCGGCATAGGCCCGGCCGATCGCCAGGTGGTAGTAGGAATCGGTGTCGTAAAGCAGCGGGTGGTTCCAGTAGAAAAGCAGGGCCGCCGCGAAAGACGCCACGAACAGGGCCAGCGTCACGAGCCCGCGCCGCGAAATGGTCGAGAGGTCTTCCATGGGAGAGGCTGAACATATACCAGCTCTCCCCGTCCGCGGCGAAGATCCGATTCATGATACAAAACGCTCTCGCATGACACAGACTGAAAAGGCGAGACGTATCCTCGCGATCCTGGACGAGCTGTATCGGGAGGTCGACATTCCCCTGGACCACCAGGACCCCTTCACCCTGCTCGTCGCCGTGGTGCTCTCGGCGCAGACCACGGACAAGCTGGTCAACGAGGTCACGCCGGCCCTCTTCGCCCGCGCCGCGACGCCGGAGCGGATGGCCGCGCTCGACGTGGGGGAGATCCGCTCGCTGATCCGCCGCATCGGCCTGACGGAACAGAAGGCGAAGAGCCTCAAGGGGCTGTCCGGGATCCTGGTGGCGGAGCACGGCGGCCGGGTGCCGCGCAGCTTCGAGGCGCTGGAGGCGCTGCCCGGCGTCGGGCACAAGACCGCTTCGGTGGTGATGACCCAGGCCTTCGGCGAGCCCGCCTTCCCGGTCGATACCCATATCCACCGGCTGGCGGCGCGCTGGGGGCTGTCGAGCGGCAGGAACGTCGCGCAGACCGAGCGCGACCTGAAACGGCTCTTCCCGCGCGAGAGTTGGGGCAAGGCCCACCTTCAGATCATCTACTTCGGCCGCGAGCACTGCCGGGCGTTGCGGCACGATTTGGACGCCTGTCCTATCTGCTCGTGGGCGGCCTCGAAGAAAAGAAAGACAGAAGAGCGGCGGCGCCGGATCAGGACGTAGATCAGGCTCCTGGAAGTTACGCCGGAAGAGTGGAAGGAACCTCTTCCCGGACCATTGACTTACGCTCTCATTACGCCTATTCTACGCCCATGTGGAAAGGCGGTATCCAGGCGGAACCTTCAAGGGAGGGATAGCGCTTCCCGGCGGCCCGCCCAGCAGCCTAGCCGCTCGTCATTCCACATAGACTGGAGATAAGCCGTGCAAACGATCTTCGATGGGCTCGGACAGGCTCTTCGCTGGCTGCGAGACCGCCAGACGAGGAAGCAGTATCAGGTGGCCGACGCCGCGGGCATCACCAAGGGCATGCTCTCGGCCTATGAAACCGGCCGGCAGCGGCCCTCGCTCGAAACGCTCGAGAAGCTTTTGAACACGCTGGAGTGCGACCTGAACGACCTTCACAACGCGCTCCAGCTGGTCAACGGCAGACCTCAACAGATGCGGCCCCGCGAGGGCGGACCTTTCCCCGCGATGGAGTCCGGGATAGCGAGCCCGGCGCAGGGTGGGAGCGAAGGCGGAAGCGCCGACGCGGGGACCGACCTCTGACCCGCGACAATTACTTTGGCCGGTCGACGACAATTACTTTGGCCGGTCGCCGGCAGCCCTGCCGCGCTGTGGAAGAGTGCCCTCCTGAGAGGG
>JBKKAU010000222.1:0-2304 GCA_046714475.1 Thermoanaerobaculia bacterium | reverse complement strand
CTACAATCCCGCCTACGTAGGGGCGCGATTCATCGCGCCCTCCCGCGGCTCCAGCACCCTCTCCCCGGCGGGCTGGCGCATGTTGTAGCTGGAGCTCATCACCCGGCCGTAGGCGCCGGCGTTGGCGATCAGCAGGACGTCCCCCTCGGTGGCGGGGGCGATCCGCCGCGAGCGGCCGAGCACGTCGCCGGTCTCGCAGATCGGCCCCACGATATGGGCCGTCCAGGTGGGCGGCTCGTCCAGGCGCGACAGGTTGACGATCGGGTGGTAGGCGCCGTAGAGCGCCGGCCGGATCAGCGAGTTCATGCCGGTCTCGGCGCCGATGTAGAGGACCTCCCCCTTGCGCTTGACCTGGACCACCCGCGCCAGCAGCACTCCCGCGGTCGCCACCAGGTACCGGCCGGGCTCCATCCAGAGCTCCAGACCGGGATGGGACGCCTTCCAGCGCGCCAGCGACTCGTCGAGCGCCGCGAGGTCGAGCGGCGCTTGGCCGGGGCGCTCCGGCACGCCGAGGCCGCCGCCGAGGTCGAGCACCCGCAGGTGCGGAAAGAGCGAAGCCGCCGAGGCGAGAAACCGCGCCGTCTCCTGCCAGGCGTCGGCGCTGCGGATGCCGCTGCCGGCGTGGGCGTGGAGACCGATGACCCGGGCGCCGCACCGGGCGGCGAGCGCCGGCACCTCCTCCAGGTTGTCCGGCGAGATCCCGAACTTGGACTGCGCGCCGGCCGTCCGCACGTGCGCGTGGTGCCCCTTGCCGCGGCCCGGATCGAGCCGCAGGAGCAGCTCGCGCCCGGCGAAGACCTCGGGCCACTCGCGCAGGGCGTGCAGGCTGTCGACCGTGACCGCCGCCCCCAGCTCGTAGGCGCGGCGGTACTCTTCTCGCGGCGCGAAGTTCGGCGTGAACAGCAGGCGCGAGCCGTCGAGCCCCGGGAACAGGCTCCGCACGTGCTCCAGCTCCGGCGCCGAGACGCACTCGAAGCCGACCCCCAGGTAGTGGAAGCGGGCGAGCACCCCGGGATGATGGTTGGCCTTGACCGAGTAGAAGACCCGGTCGACCGCGCTGAGCCCGAGCACCGCGCGGGCCGCGGCGTCGAGCGTCTCGGCGTCGTAGACGTAAAGTGGTGATTCCCCACCGGAGCCAATGGCGAGCGCCAGGAGATCGTCACGCCGCTCCTGCCACCAGGCGGCATGCGGGACGGTGGGCGCCGCCGCGCGGCCGGAGACCAGCTCGTCCCAGGTCGGCCCGAAGACTGGGCCCTCGGCCTGGTGCTGGAAGAGCAGGCCGTGGAGCTGCCGCACCAGCCGCTCCGCTTGGTCCTCGTCGACCACGAAGGTCAGGTTGAGGTCGTCGGCCGACTGCGTCAGCAGGTGGACCTTCATTTCCTCGAAGACCTCCAGCGCCGGCCCCAGCTCGTGCAGGATGGCGCGGATGCCCCGGCCCACCAGGGAGAGCGCCGCGGCCGGGGCGATCATCCGCGCCTCGCAATGCTCCCGCAGATCGTGCAGCAGCCGCCGCATCACCGCGGCGTCGAGCAGGTTGTCGTCGGGATCGAGCGTCGCCGTGACGCTGGTTTCGGAGGAGGAGACGGCGCCGACCGAGAGGCGGTGGCGGCCGAACACCTCGAAGACCCGGGCGAGGAAACCGACCTCGCGCCACATCCCCACCGTCTCCATGGAGACCAGCGTCATGCCGCCGCGCACCGACACCGCTTTGACCTGCGGCCCGGTCGCCGGCCCGGCGGCGGAGACCACCGTCCCCGGGGCCTCGGGGCGGTCGAGCCAGCCGATATGGAGGGGGATGCCGTGGCGCCGCAGCGGCGGCACAGCCCGCGGATCGAGGGTCCGGCCGCCGGTGGCGAGGATCTCCTGCGCTTCCTCGTAGCCGACGGCGCGCAGCAGCCGGGCCGACGGCAGCACGGCGGGGTCGGCGGTGAACAGGCCGGGGACCTCGGTCCAGACCTCGCACCGCTCGGCGCCGAGACGGACGGCGAGCCAGGCCGCCGACAGGTCGGCGCCGCCGTGGCCCAGCCGCACGGTCTCGACGGTCTCGCCCTGGACGCTGGCGGCGATTCCCCCCTGAGTCACCACCACCCCGGGCTTCTCTGCGAGATGGGCGAGGAGCGCCGGATCCACGCCGGAGCCGCTGGCGCCCGGGCTGTCCGGTGCCGGGAGGTCGACCAGCGAGGTCCGGACGTCGTGCCAGGAGACGGGCAGGCCCTGCCGTTCGAGGTAGACGGCGCCGAGGCGGCTCAGCAGCAGCTCGCCGACCGCCATGGCGCGGGCGGCGACGGCGGGCCGGACCTCCTG
>JBKKAU010000221.1:0-1884 GCA_046714475.1 Thermoanaerobaculia bacterium | reverse complement strand
CCACTGGCGCGGCTCGGCCTGACGATCGATCTGGGGCATGGCCTGAAGGAGAGCTTCAACGGCGCGCTGATAGTCGCCCATCACCTCCAGGGTGAACCCCTTGTTAAGGAGGATACGTCCCGGGTGGCGGCTGACCGGCAGCGCCTCGGCGAGGCGGGCCAAGGCCTCGTCGAACCGGCGCTCGTCTCTGTAGAGGGAGGCTTCGAGGTCGAGCAGCCGGCCGGGATCGAGCACGCCCGCGGGGTCGAAGCCCTCCTCCCAGAGGCGCTTCGCCGACTCGAAGGCGGCCCGGGCGGTTTTCAGCTCTCCGGCTACCCGCAAGGCGTTCGCCCCGTGCGCCACCGCGTAACCGCGGACGCGGCAGCGCCAGCCTTCTGGTCCGCGCACCCGGCTGGCGATCTCCTGGGCGAGTTGCGCCAGGGCCGCCGCCTGTGGGAGGTCGCGCGACAATTGCCGCACCGATTCCCCACAGGCTTTCTCGCACAACGCCCAGGTATGGAGCCCCTCGGCAGCCTGGACCGCTGCCCTCTGCTCGGGCTCCGACAGCTCTTTTAGCAACGCCCACTGCTCCTCGGCCTCCGTGCGGTCCTCAGCCCGGGGAGGCCGCTCAGGGCGTGGCAGGGCCAGCAGGCGCTCGTAGGCTTCCGAGAGGTTCGCCCCGAGCCATGCCGTCAAGGCTGGGATCAGATCTTCCAGGCCCTGCTCGCGGCGGCTTCTTCCCTGACGCAGCGCCTCGAAATGCCGCAGGAGCGCCTCAGCGTCGGAAACAGTGATGCCGATGCCGCGCGCGATGCGGTCCAGTTGATGAGCGCGCGGTTCCACTGCCCCCGACTCGATCTGGGCGATCAAGTTGGGATCGACGCCGACCTCCTCGCCGAACTGCCGTTGCGTCTTGAGGGAGAGCGCCCGGCACAGACGCGCTATCACGTGGGATTGCCGCATGGTCCCTCCGCTTAGGAAAAAGGCGAAATTTCGTCAATCGGGCACCCTACTATACGAGCGCGGCCCGCGCGGGCCAGGGAGGCTCGCGCCTGGAGCCGCACGGGAGACCCAATCATGCGCCGCAGCCTCGTCGCTTTCGCCCTCGCCGCCACGTTCTTCACCTCGATCCCCAACCCCACCGGCATGCTCGATCCGCTCTGGACCTGGCTCTCCTCGTTCTGGGGTGACTCGGCCGAGGCCAAGGAAGGCTTCGGCCTGGACCCTAACGGCGTAAACAATCCCACTCCGCCTCCGTACGTCGAGATCGGCTGCGGCTTGGACCCCAACGGGACCAACAGCTGCGAGCCGCCCCAGATCTAAGGGCTCATCAGGAGGTAAAAGGGAGGCCCTGGTCGTACCGCGCCCGGTAGAGGTAGCGCAGGACGCGGCGGGCCAACGCGGCCGTCGCGGCCTCGCGCTCCGCTGCTTCGTGGAAGAGCCGCAAGGCCGCCAGGGCTTCCCGGTGAAACCTCTGCGCCTCAAACACCTTTCCCAACTCTTGGGCCAGCGTTTTCACCTCGCCTGTCCGGCCTTGCTCCAGCAACAGCGCCGCTTCTTCCAGGTAGGCCAGAGCCACGTCCATGGCCATCCCTCTCGCGGCGAGCTCCCGCCGGGCTTCCGCGAGGAGCCTCAGGGCCTCCTCCCGCCGACCCAGCCCGGCCGCGATGCGGCCTTCCAGCCACCCTACGCGGATCAGATCGATCTCGTCTCCTTGCTCGGCGATGAGGGGCTTTATTTCCTCGACCAGTTCCAGGGCTTCACGGTGACGACCGAGGTGACAAAACACGTTCGCGAGGTTGAACCTAAGGACGTTCCACTGGCGCGGCTCGGCCTGACGATCGATCTGGGGCATGGCCTGAAGGAGAGCTTCAACGGCGCGCTGATAGTCGCCCATCACCTCCA
>JBKKAU010000220.1:0-9871 GCA_046714475.1 Thermoanaerobaculia bacterium | reverse complement strand
CCATCCTGTAGGGGCGCGATTCATCGCGCCCTCCCTCGCGAGCCCTAGTCGTACCGCATCGCCACCAGCGGGTCGGTCCGCGAGGCGCGCTGGGCGGGGAGCCAGCAGGCGAAGAGGGAGACGGCGGCGAGCACCATTCCCACGCCGGTGAAGGTCGCGACGTCGTGCGGGTCCACCCCCACCAGCACCTCGCCGAGCAGGCGCGAGACCCAGAAGGCGACCGGCAGGCCGAGCAGGAGGCCCACGGCGAGCTGCCACATCCCCTGCCGCAGGATCAGCCCGAGGACGCTGCCGCGCTGCGCCCCCAGCGCCATGCGGATGCCGATCTCCTGCGTCCGCTGCTGCACCGAGAAGGCGATGACGCCGTAGATGCCGACCGAGGCGAGCAACAGGGCGGCGGCGCCGAAGATCGAGAACAGTGCCCCGAACAGGTTGAAGAAGAAGCGGCCGCGGTCGAGCACCTCCTCCATGGAGTAGATGAAGTAGACGGGCAGGTCCCGGTCCAGGGCCGTGACCGTCTGCCGCACGCCGTCGGTGATCGCCAGGGGATCGCCCTGACGGGTCCGCACCACCAGGGACATGAACCCGGGGTGCGTCTGGGCCATCGGCAGATAGAGGCCGGCCTGATCGTCGGGGTCGTCGAGCTCCCCCATGTGGAGGTCGGACACGACCCCCACCACCGTGCGCCAGGGGGATTCGGAGCCGTCCTCCCGCTCGCCGGGCAGACGGAGGCGCTTGCCCAGCGGCTCCTCGCCCGGCCAGACCTCCGCCGCGAAGGTCTGGTTGACGATCACCGCCGGCAGGTTGCCGTCGACGTCGAGCCGCCCGAAGTCGCGGCCCTGGAAGACCTTGGCGTCCAGCGTCTCGAACAGTCCGGGGGAGATCGTGGCCCCCCAGGTGACCGGCTGGTCGCGCTCGTCCGGGTACGACTTCCCTTCCAGGACGTAGCGGTACCGGCTGGAGCCGCTGGCCGGCAGACTGGAGGCCAGGGCGGCGGAGACCACGTCCGGCCGCGACGCGACCCGGTCGAGCAGCGCCTCGAAGAAGGCGAGCCGCTTCTCCCCCTCGGGATAGCTCGACTCGAACAGGGCGATGCGGGCGGTGAACAGCCCTTTGGGCTCGAAGCCGAGGTCCATGGTCTGGAGGTTGACCACGGTCTTGACCATGAGGCCGGCGCCGACCAGCAGGATGCAGGAGACCGCCACCTCGGCCACGACGACGAAGCGGCTGAACCGTCCCAGGCGTAGGCTGGAGGAGCCGCGACCCTCGTCCTTCAGGACCTCGTTCAGGTCGGCGCGCGAGGCCTGGAGCGCCGGGGCGAGCCCCGAGGCCAGGGCCGCGACCAGGATGAGCCCGGCGGCGAAGAGCAGGGCGGTCGGGTCGATCCCGATGCGGATCCAGAACGGCGGGTTGAAGCCGGAGATCGCGGCGTTGAAGAGCCGGACTCCCCAGCCGGCGAGGAGCAGGCCGAGGATCCCGCCGGCCAGCGACAGCAGAAGGTTTTCGAGCAGGAGCTGGCCGATCAGGCGGGACCGGGCGGCGCCGAGCGCCGAGCGGATGGCGATCTCGCGCGTCCGCTGCGAGGCCCGCGCCATGGTGAGGCTCGCCACGTTGGTGCAGGCCAGGAGCAGCACGAACAGGCAGGCCCCCAGCTGGGTATAGAGGAGGGAGGAGACTTCTCCACCCATGAACTCCTCGATGTAGGGCTTGATGACCGCTCCGCGCCCCTCGTTGGTCTTGGGGAACTCCGCGGCCAGGGCCTTGGCGAGGCCGTCCATCTCCGCCTGCGCCTGCTCCAGGGTGACGCCGTCGCGCAACCGTCCGTAGACCTCCAGCGTCTGGGCCTGGTCGCGCTCGTAGCGGAAGGGGTCCTGGCGCAGGTTGGTCCACACGTCCTGGTTGAGCGGAAAGGCGAACCCCTGGGGCATGACGCCGACGATGCTCCCCGCTTCGCCGTTGACGCGGACCGGCCGGCCGGCGATCTTGGGATCTCCCTGATACCGCGTCTTCCAGACGCCGTAGCTCAGGATCACGACCGGCTCGGCCTCGGGGGAGTCCTCGCCGCGCAGGAAACCGCGGCCCAGGATCGGACGGGCGGGCAACAGGTCGAAGCCGTTGGCGGTCATGAAGGCGCCTTCGAAGCGCTCGGGCTTCTCGTCGCCTGCGCCGGAGAGGTTGACCGTGCCGTCGTAGAAACCGGCGAGGCCCTCGAACGAGCGCTGGCGCTGGCGCCACTCCAGGTAGTCCAGGTGGAAGACCTCGAGGCTCCGCTGCTCACGCGAAGGGTTGTTGCACTCCAGGTGGAGGATGCGCTCGGACCGTTCGAAGGGGAGGCCGCGGAGCAGGGTGCCGTAGACGATGCTGAACATACCGGTGGCGAGCCCCAGCCCCAGGGCCAGGGCGACCACCGCCGCCGCGGTGTGCCCCGGGGTCTTGGCCAGCATGCGAAGGCTGAAGCGGATGTCGCGCGCCAACGGCGTCATGAGCCCCTCCCGAGGAAGAAAAGAAGACCGCGTTCTCCTGTCTTTACGCGGGAGGGGGGCGAAAGGTTACAGGGGGGTGGCTACCGCCCCTTGCCGGCGGGCTCGGGCTCCGGGGCGGCGTGGTCCTCCAAGCCGCGCCAGGTCTCCTGGCTGTCGTCGAAGATCGGCAGGTTGGGCTGGAGGCCGTGGGCGGCGTTGACGTGCCAGCCCCAGAGCAGCGCCCATTTGAGGTAGGTGCCGTAGGCCTGCAGCAGGCAGAAGACCAGCCCGTGCATGCCGTCGAGGACGCCGAACTGGAAGATGTAGGTACGGAGGAAGCGCCAGATCGAGCGGCCGAAGACCTCCAGGACGCCCGAGCTCTTGCCCTCCTTCCAGTTCTGGGCCGCCCCCCAGAAGCTGTACTTCTCGATCCGCCGGGCGTACTCGTCCAGCGAATCGGTCATGTAGTGCTCCATCGGGTTGCGCAGCAGCGGCGCCGGCCCGCGGGTGATCATGTCGGCGTGCACCCGGCGGTTGGGGTAGCGCGCCGTGCCGGTGCGCACCAGCCGCACCACCTGGTCGTGCTGCCAGCCGGAGAAGCGGATCACCTTGTGGAGGAACCAGACGCGCCGCCGGATGGTGTACGCGTCGTGGGCCGGGCTCGCGGCCAGCAGCGCCTCGATCTCCTGCTGCAGCGCCGGGGTGCAGCGCTCGTCGGCGTCGAAGATCAGGATCCAGGGGTTTTCGACCTGGTCCATGGCCCAGTTCTTCTGCGAGGCCGAGCCGAAGTAGGTGCGCTGGAAGAAGCGGACCTTGTCGTAGCGCTGCGCGATCTCGGGCGTCTTGTCGGTCGAGAAGGAGTCGACGACCAGGATCTCGTCGCACCAGAGCAGCGACTCGATGCAGCCGGCGATGTGCTGCTCTTCGTTGAAGGTGGTGACGATGGCCGAGAGGGCGGGACGGGCGGTGCTGGGGGTCGGTCGCGCGGACATCTCGATCCTCGGCGACAAAGCGTATCAGATGGCGCTAGAATCCCGCCCGCCCACTCCCAACGAGGCCCATGCGCAACTATTTCGTCTTCCTGCTCCTGCTGCTGGTCAAGGCCTTCACCCGGCTCTTCTACCGGATGAAGGTCGACTGGATCGGCGAGCCGCCGCCCGACCGCTGGCGGCGCCACCGTATCGTCGCGATCCTCAACCACACCAGCCTCTACGAGGCGCTGTTTGCCGGCGCCTGCCCCAACCACTTCCTCTGGCGGCTCGCCCGCCACGGCGTGGTGCCGATCGCCCAGAAGACCGCCGACCGGGCGGTGGTCGGCCGCTTCTACGGCCTGGTCGCCAACCGGGTGATCTCCATCTCCCGGCAGCGCGACGAGACCTGGCACGAGGTGTTGCGCACCATCGACCCCGACGCCATGGTGCTGATCCTCCCCGAAGGGCGGATGAAGCGCGCCAACGGCCTCGACTCCGAAGGCAAGCCGATGACCGTGCGCGGCGGCATCGCCGACATCCTGGAGTCGATCGGCGAAGGGCGGATGCTGCTCGCCTACAGCGGCGGCCTCCACCACGTCCAGGTCCCGGGCGAGCGCTTCCCGCGGCTGTTCAAGAAGATCCGCCTGCGGCTGGAGCTGGTCGACATCGGCCCCTACCGCGAGGCGCTGATGCGGGAGGGCGGCGGCTCCCGTGGCTTCAAGCGCGCCGTGGCCAACGACCTCGAACGGCGGCGCGACCTCCACTGCCCGGTCGAGCCGGGGACCGACAGCCCGGCCCGGAAGCCGGCGGCACAGAGCCCTCCGGGCTGAGCCCCGGGCCGGTTGGGCGGCCCGGCATCCTCGCCTTGAAGGGCCTGTTCCGCTTTTTCTCGCTTAAAATGGAAGTTGAAGAAGCGGTTTGAGAGAGGGTCCTCGGCCTTTCGGGAGAAATATCTAAAAAGAGTCCGGCAAATGGCGCGGCCAACCCCGTCTGTCGCACCTGGATAGTTAGAGGCGAGCTCACCTCAGGGCGAGCGGCGGGGGACAGCCCCGGAGTCCCCAGCGGAGCCCTGTCGAGGATTTGGAGAATGGGCATTTCGAGACGGCTTTTGGGCATCTCTCCGGCGGAAACTTCCTTCACGAAGCGGGGATTCCGGTACGACACAGGCGATCTCCGGGAGCGCCTGGAAGAGGTCGGGCGGTGCTTCGTCTTCGGCTATCACGCCGCGCTGGCGGAGGACCGGCCCGAGCCGCTGGCTGAAAAGCTCGAGGCGATCGCGTTGGAGCTCCGCGGCTTCTCCTACGAGGGGGCGGCGATGGGCCTGGCGGTCCTCGACGCGCTCACCCCCTGGCGGCGGGGCCGCCTGACGGCGTTCCTGCGCGGCCCAGCGGAAGCCCATGTCTACATCGCCGTGATCGGTTCCGGCTGGGCTCTCGCCCGTCTCCCCTTCCCCATCGAGCGGCTGCGCGTGCGTTTCGACCCGATCCTCGACTGGCTGGTCTTCGACGGCTACGGCTTCCACCAGGGCTACTTCCACTGGCCGCGGACGATCGTCAACCAGGAGGTGCCGCGCCGGATCTCCGGCTACGCCCTGCGGGTCTTCGACCAGGGCGTGGGCCGCAGCCTCTGGTTCGTCGAGGGGGCGGGGGTCGAGCGCATCGCGGCGCGCGTCCGGGCCTTCCCCGCCCAGCGCAGGCCCGACCTCTGGAGCGGCGTGGGGCTCGCCTGCGCCTATGCCGGCGGCGTCCCGCGCGCCACGGTCGAGGATCTGAAGGCGGCGGCGGATGGGCACGCGCCGCATCTCGCCCAGGGAGCGGCGTTCGCCGCCAAGTCGCGGACACGGGCCGGCAACCTGATCCCGCACACCGACCTCGCCTGCCAGGTGATCTGCGGCATGAGCGCAGTGGAGGCGTCGGCGGTCACCGACGAGGCGCGGGTCGAGCCGCACATGGAGGGGGCGCGCAGCCAGGGCGTGCCGGCGTTCGAGCTCTGGCGCCGGCGGATTCAGCAACGATTCGAGTACGGAGGTACGACGGCATGAACCAGCCATCCGGCTTTTTCCAGCGTTACGCGGTGCGGATCGCGGCGGTGCTCGTGCTCGCCGTCCTCTATGGCTTCGGCCATCTGCCGACGCTGCCCCAGGACGAGCGCGAGGCGCTCGCCGCCCGTTTCGCGTTCGAGCGGCGCGAGCTCCCCGCTCCGCCGGGCCCGCCCGAGGCGCTGCGGCGCGCGATCCGTCCGGTCCACCCCGACTACGCCGGCATCGCGAGCTGGATCTCGAGCGTCGGCGCCGGCGTCGGCCTGCACGACCTCGACGGCGACGGCCTCGCCAACGACGCCTGTCACGTCGAGGTCCGCGTCGACCAGGTGATCGTGGCGCCGCTGCCCGGCACGGGCGACCGCTTTCCGCTGTTCACGCTGGAGCCGGAGCCGGCGCACGACCGCGACACCATCGCCCCCATGGGCTGCCTGCCCGGCGACTGGAACGAGGACGGCCGCACCGACCTGCTGGTCTATTACTGGGGCCGGCCGCCGGTCGCCTTCCTCAAGCGTTCTGACGGCGCCCCGGCCGCGGCGGCCTACAGGGCGGTGCCGGTCGCCCCGGTCCAGGACCGCTGGTTCACCAACGCGCTGACCAGCGCCGACGTCGACGGCGACGGCCACCTCGATCTGATCGTCGGCAACTACTTCCCGGACGGCGGCCGCGTCCTCGACGCCAAGGGCACCGACCCGCAGCACATGCACTATTCGATGTCGCGCTCGGAGAACGGCGGCAAGAACCGGCTGCTGCTCTGGCGCCGGGCGAGCGCCGGACCGGAGCCCGCCGTCGCCTTCGCCGACGTGGCGGATGCCTTCGACCCGCAGACCACCTTCTCCTGGACGCTCTCCGTCGGCGCCGCCGACCTGGACGGCGACTTGAAGCCGGAGATCTACTTCGGCAACGACTTCGGCAGAGACCGGCTGCTCTACAACCTGTCGACGCCGGGCCGGCCGCGTTTCGCCGTGGCGAACGGCCGCAGGACCTTCACCACGCCGACCTCCAAGGTGCTGGGCCACGACTCCTTCAAGGGCATGGGCACCGACTTCGCGGACCTAAACGGCGACGGCTGGCTCGACATCTACGTCAGCAACATCGCGCAGAACTGGGCGCTGGAGGAGAGCCACTTCCTGTGGATGAGCACCGGCCGGCCCGAGCTGCTCAAGAAGGGGATCGCCCCCTACACCGAGGAGAGCGAGCCGCTCGGCCTGGCGCGCAGCGGCTGGGGCTGGGACTCGCGCCTCGCCGACTTCGACAACGACGGCGTCCTCGAGGCGACCCAGGCCATCGGCTTCATCCGCGGCGAGAGCAACCGCTGGCCGGAGCTGCACGAGCTGGCGATGGGCAACGACAACAACATCGTCCGGCCGGGGATGTGGCCCAACTTCAAGCAGGGTGACGACCTCTCCGGCCACCTGCACAACCCGTTCTTCGTGCGCGCCGAGAGCGGCCGCTACTTCGACCTGGCCGAGGAGGTGGGGCTCGGCGACTCGCGCGTCAGCCGCGGCATCGCCCTGACCGACGCCGACGCCGACGGCGACCTCGACTTCGCGGTCGCCAACCAGTGGCAGACCTCCTATTACATCGAGAACACCAGCCCGCGCCGCAACGCCTCGCTGGGGCTCGACCTGCGGCTGCCGGCCGGCGCGCCGGGCCCGGCGAACAACGGCGGGACGCGGCCGGCGGTGGGGGCTTCGGCCACGGTCCACCTGCCGGACGGGCGCCGCATGGTCGCCCAGGTGGACGGCGGCAGCGGCCACTCCGGCAAGCGCGCCCCGGTCCTCCACTTCGGCCTCGGCCGCCTGCAGGCCGGCACGCCGCTCCAGGTCGACGTCGCCTGGCGGGATGCGCGGGGCATCCACCGGCAGACTCTGCGTCTGGCTCCCGGCCATCACCGGGTGCTGCTCAACTCCAAGACGGAAAAGGCGGGGTAAGACGATGAGCGAGCAGAAGAAAGACATGCGCCTGGCGGCGCTGCGGCGGTTCGCCACCGCCATCACCATCCTCAACATCCTTGGCCACACGGTGCTCGGCTTCGAACAGTCGTGGGCCACGCCGATCGTCGCCCTGCTGGCGGCGTACTCGACCGAGATGCTGCTCGAGTGGCTGCAGGCCCGCCGCATGGGCAAGCGGCCGCGCTTCCTCGCCGGCGGCATGGGGACGGTCGACTTCCTGCTGTCGGCCCACATCAGCGGCCTCGCCGTCTCGATGCTCCTCTACGCCAACGAGAAGCTGTGGCCGATCGCCTTCGCCGCCGCGGCCGCGATCGGCTCCAAGTACCTGTTCCGGGCCGGCATCAACGGCGGCAGCCGCCACTTCTTCAACCCGTCGAACGTGGGCATCACGGCGACGCTGTTGGCCTTCCCCTGGGTGGGCATCGCCCAGACCTACATGTTCACCGAGAACCTCGACCGCGCCGGGGACTGGATCCTGCCGGCCATCATCATCTGCAGCGGCAGCTTCCTGAACACCGTCTTCACCAAGCGGATCCCGCTGATCCTCACCTGGCTCGGCGTCTTCGTCCTGCAGGCGCTGGTGCGCCACCTGGTGCTCGACCATTCGTTGCTCGCGGCGCTCAACCCGATGACCGGGGTCGCCTTCCTGCTCTTCACCTTCTACATGGTGACCGACCCGGCGACGACGCCGACGTCGGTGCGCGGGCAGATGGCGTTCGGCGCCGCCGTGGCGGTGGTCTACGGCCTGCTGGTGGCGGTGCACGTCGTCTTCGGTCTGTTCTTCGCTCTGACCATCGTCTGCATCGGACGCGGTGTCCTGATGTACGCCAGGGCATTCGCCGACCTGCGAGCGGAGTCGCGGGTCAAGCTGCCGATGCCGGCCGTCGCGGGCCAATAGCCCGGGACGCCGGAAGACTTGGAGGCCCGCCCATGCGTGAAGGGATCGCCATCGTCGGAATGGCCTGCCGCTATGCCGACGCGCGCACGCCCACGGAGCTATGGGAAAACGTGCTCGCCCGGCGGCGCGCGTTCCGGCGGGTGCCGGCCGAGCGCCTGCGTCTGGAGGACTACCTCCCGGAAAGCCCCGCCGACCCCGACGGCCTCTATCTGAGCGAGGCGGCGGTGCTCGAAGGCTGGGAGTTCGACCGCGTCCGCTTCCGGGTGGCGGGGAGCACCTTCCGCACCGCCGACCTGGCGCACTGGCTGGCCCTTGACATCGCCGCCCAGGCGCTCGCCGACGCCGGCTTTCCCGACGGCGAAGGCCTGGAGAGGGACACGGCCGGCGTGCTCCTCGGCAACAGCCTGACCGGCGAGTTCTCGCGCGCCAACCTGTTGCGGCTGCGCTGGCCGTACGTGCGCCGGGTGCTCGCCGCCTCGCTGGCCGAGGAGGGTTGGGAGCCGGAGCGGGCCGCCGTCTTCCTGCGCCGCCTCGAGCCCCGGTACAAGGCCCCCTTCCCGGCCAACACCGAGGAATCGCTGGCCGGCGGCCTGTCCAACACCATCGCCGGACGCATCTGCAACCACTTCGACCTGCACGGCGGCGGCTACACGGTGGACGGCGCCTGCGCCTCCTCGCTGCTGGCGGTCGCCAACGCCTGCTCGGCGCTCGTCGCCGGCGACCTCGACGTCGCCCTGGCCGGCGGCGTCGACCTGTCGCTCGACCCGTTCGAGCTGGTGGGCTTCGCCCGCACCGGCGCGCTCGCCCCGGAGGAGATGCGGGTCTTCGACGTCCGCTCGGCCGGCTTCCTGCCCGGCGAGGGGTGCGGATTCGTGGTCCTGATGCGCGAGTCGGACGCCGTGCGCCAGGGCTGCCGCGTCCATGCCGTGCTGCGCGGCTGGGGGATCTCTTCGGACGGCCACGGCGGCATCAGCCGTCCCGAGGCCGACGGCCAGAAGAGGGCCCTGGAGCGCGCCTACCGCCGGGCCGGCTTCGGCGTCGACTCGGTCGGCTATTTCGAAGGGCACGGCACCGGCACCGCGGTCGGCGACGCGACCGAGCTCACCGCCCTGTCCAGGGCGCGGCGCGAAGCTCCGGACGCGCCGCCGGCGCCGATCGGCTCGGTCAAGGCCAACATCGGCCACACCAAGGCCGCCGCCGGCGTCGCCGGGCTGATCAAGGCGACGATGGCGCTCCAGGCCCAGCTCCTGCCTCCCAACACCGGCTGCGACGAGCCGCACCCGCTGCTCACCGCGGGCGACTCGCCGCTGCGCGTCCTGGACCGCGGCGAGGTCTGGCCCGCCGACCGGCCGTTGCGCGCCGGGGTCAGCGCCATGGGGTTCGGCGGCATCAACACCCACGTGGTGCTCGACGCCGAAGCGGCGTCGCGCCGCCGCGCGCTGTCGGTCCGCGAGCGCGCCCTGCTCTCCTCGTCCCAGGACGCCGAGGTCCTGCTGCTCGCCGCGCCGGACGCGGCGGCCCTGACGGCCCAGGCCGAGCGCCTGCTC
>JBKKAU010000219.1:0-1525 GCA_046714475.1 Thermoanaerobaculia bacterium | reverse complement strand
CCGGGGGGGCGGGGCGGGCCCCCCCGCCGCGGCCGGCCCCGCCGCGCCGGTCGCGGTTCCCCGCGGCCGCCGTGCTGGCCGTCGCGTCCGCGCTGCTGGCGCTCAACCTCTGGGGCTTCCTGGAGCTGCCGCTGGCCCCGCTGGCTCCGGTAGCGGCCGCAACCGGCGCCGGCCGGCATCTCCTGGCCGGCCTCTGGACCCCGCTGCTCGCCCTGATCGGCATGATGGGCATGATGGGCATGATGGGGATAACCCCGCCGCTCGCCGCGCCGTCCGGGTTCGCGATGGCGACGGCGCTGGGGCTCGGGCTGGCGTTGCCGTACCTGGTCCTGGCGATCGTCCCCGGCGCGGTCCGGGCGCTGCCCGCGCCCGGCGCCTGGGTGGCCCCGTTGCGGGTCGTGCTGGGGTTCGCCGCCGGCGCGGGCACGCTCTGGGTGCTCTACGGGCTGGCGCGGCAGGTCAGCAGCGAAGGGCTCGCCGCGGTCGAGCTGGGGCTGCTGGTCCTCGCGCTCCTGGCCTGGCTTCGTCACAGGACCGCCACGCGCGTAGCGGTAAGATTCTCCCTAGCCGTAGGCCTCGCGGTCTGTGCCTTGGCGCTGCCTTGGCTCGCGGACCGCAACCGGCTCTCGCCGCGCCCCGGGGCGGCCGGAGCTATCGCAGCTATCTCAGCCATCGCAACCACCCATGGAGCAGGTCCCGAAAACCTGTCCTGAACCCTGAACGTGAAGCCAAAGGAGGACATTGAGATGCGTAACACCCGTACCGCCGCAACCCTGCTCGTCGGCTTGGCCCTCGCGGCCGCGCCCGCCTTCGCCGTCGGCGCCGTCGGCGACACCGCCCCGGCCTTTCAACTCAAGGACCTCAACGGCAAGGCCCATTCGCTCGCCGACTACAAGGGCAAGATGGTCGTGCTCGAGTGGATCAACCCCAACTGCCCCGTCTCCGACCGTCACGCTCGCGAGAAGACCATGACCGACCTGGCAAAGAAGCACGGCGACGTGGTCTGGCTCGGTATCAACAGCACCAACGCCGAGCACCGCGACTTCCTGAAGCCGGCCGAGCACCTGGCTTACAACCGGAAGACCGGCGTCACCTACACCGTCCTCTATGATGAGACCGGCAAGGTCGGCAAGGCCTACGGCGCCCAGACCACGCCCCACATGTTCATCGTCGACAAGGCCGGCAAGCTCGCCTACAACGGCGCCATCGACAACGACCCGAGCGGCCGCAACGCGCGCGCCGAGCGGACCAATTACGTCGACGGCGGCGTCGTCGCGGAGAAGGCCGGCAAGGACCCCAACCCGGCGACCACCAAGGCTTACGGCTGCAGCGTCAAGTATTGATCGATCGCAAGACGCGCATTTAAACAACGGCCCGGGTTACCACCCGGGCCGTTTGCTTTTTGGTGCGCCCGGCATGGGCATCGACTTGGAGGTGTAAGTCCTCCCGGAACTTGGTCACAGGGACCGAAGCGACCCGCAAGGTGGCGACCGTGAGGGGACCGCTGAAGGAAGCGGCTAGCGAA
>JBKKAU010000218.1:0-1579 GCA_046714475.1 Thermoanaerobaculia bacterium | reverse complement strand
TTGCGCGGCCGCGGCGGGCGCGCTCTTTGCGGCTACGGGGGGGGCCCCCAACCGGGCCCACCCCGGGATGAGGGTGGCGTAGAGCTAGAAGGCAATGATCAGCCCGGCGCTGCCTTCGGTCTGGACGAGCGCGTCCTCGGAATCGTAGCGCCGCCCGAACTCGGTGTCGTCGAGGTCGATCCAGTAGCCGCGGCCCTCCAGGCGCAGGCCGACGTTGTCGGCGAAGAAGATCTTGACGCCGCCCCCGAGGCTGCCGGAGAGGCGGTTCTCGGCGCCGGCGCTCTCGAACTGGGGATCGATCCGGGTGAGCCCGCCGGCGAACACGATGAAGGGCTCGACCTGGCCGAGGCCCCACTGGTAGAGGAACCCGGCGTGGAGGGTGTCGAGGATCACGTCTCCCAGCTCGAGCTCGGGGTCGAACAGCCCGCGGTCGACGATGAACGTGCTCTCCTGGCGGTTGGCCAGCAGCTCGAGCTTCCAGCCATCGGAGCCGAGGGGGATGTCGAAGGTGGCCCCGAAGCTGGTGCTCTCCTCGATCTCGACGTCGGTGTCGAACAGGTCGCCGGTGGCGGCGTCGAAGTCGCTGGCCAGACGGTAGCCCACCGTCGGGGTGAGCTCGAAACCGGACGATCCCTGGGCGAGCAGGGCGGTTGGTATCAGGAACAGGAAAGCGAAAAAGACTCGCGACATGTCGTGTTTCTCCTTGGTGACTCTGCGCCGGAAGGCCGGCGGCCACTCCCGCGTTGTATCACGGGATCGGTTAGGATCGGATGCGATGGAGATGCCAGCTCTCACCGAGGTCCGGCGGTTGCCCGAGGAGCGGCGGATGCGGCTCACCTGGAGCGACGGCCACTCCGCCGAGTACGACTATGACTATCTGCGCGGCTGGTGCCCCTGCGCCGGCTGCCAGGGCCATTCCGGCCTCAAGATCCGTTATTTGCCGACAGGTCATCCCGTGACCGCCCAGGCGGTCCAGCCGGTCGGCAACTACGCCATCTCGATCGGCTGGTCGGACGGCCACGGCACGGGCATCTACCGTTTCGACTTCCTGCGCCGGCTGTGCCCTTGCGAGCGCTGCAGCGGCGCGCCGGACGAGATCGGTTTCTAGCCCCCTCCCGCCCGGTCCCGCCACCGCACCAGGTCTTCGGGGGTGTTGAGGTTCAGGAAGACCTCCTCGGGCCGGCCGTGGATGGCCAGCCGTTCTCCTTCCAGGTAGCGCACCGCGAGGTCCGCTTCCAGGCCCAGGTCGTGGAGGGCGAGGAGCCCCCGCGCGACCCGCCGTTCGAGCGCCGCGAGCGCCGCGGGACCGTAGAGGGCGCAGAGCGGCTCGACCCCTCCCCGCCAGCGGGGGACCACCCAGTCGGCGCCCGCGGCATGGATGGAGCGCGCGAGTTCGGCGAGGAGCCCTTCCGGGACCGCCGGCAGGTCGCAGGCGAGGACCAGGAGTGGCCGGCCGGGCCAGAGGCGGGCGGCGCCGAGGATCCCGGCCGCGGGTCCCCGGCCGGGGCCGTCGGCCAGCGACGGGACCCCGGGGAGCAGCCCCCTCCCCGCGTCGGCGAGCGCGACCTCGGGGCAGACG
>JBKKAU010000217.1:0-13084 GCA_046714475.1 Thermoanaerobaculia bacterium | reverse complement strand
GTATTCAACGGGCGCGTTCAACCGCCCCCCCACAGGTCTTCATGTCTGTGGTGTAGGGGCGCGATTCATCGCGCTCTTTCCCCTGCCTTAGAACCCTTCCAGCAGGTCGCTGACCATGGTCTCGGCGAAGCGCTCCGCGGCCTCCTCGAGCGCCTCGTCCTCGCGGTCGAAGTAGTCCGCCGCCGAGGTCTCGATCGGGTAGCTCTCGCGGAAGACGTAGTTCTCGTTGCTCCAGATCACCTCTTCCTTGCCCACCCTCTTGAAGGCCATCTGCGCCGTGATGGTGATCTCGTACTCCGTGGCGCGGCCGGTCGTGTCGAAGGTGACGGGAGTGACCCCGAAGGCTACGACGGCGCCGGACAGCTCGGCGTCCGCCGCCTCGAGGCTGCCGACCACGGCGAAACGCTGGCGGGTGACCATCTCGTCGGCGATGGCGCGGGTGAGCTCCTGCTCCACCTGCGAGCGCTGGGTGCGGTTCTCCAGCGGCCGGATATAGACCTCCCGGATGTCCTCCGGGAGGTTGCTGGCCCGGCCGACCAGGGCGTAGCCGCAGCCGCTGAGAACAGGAAGAACAAGGAGCGCCGCCGCCATAGAGAGGACGGCGGGGCGGAACACGGATCGGATCTTCATGCGGATCTCCGGGTCACTGGATTGATCAGGCGGCCGGGTAGGGTCAGGTCAGGGTGCCGGGAAATGTATGCTGCTTGAGGAGCCCGTCCAGGAGGCCGTTGACGAAGCGGCCCGACTGCTCGGAGCCGAACTTCTTGGCCAGCTCGATGGCCTCGTCCATCACCACGAGCTTGGGGGTCTCCTTCTCGTAGAGCATCTCGTAGACCGCCAAACGGAGGATGTTGCGGTCGACGGCCGGCATGCGCTCGATGCGCCAGTTGTCGGCCTGGCTGCGGATCAGGGCGTCGATCTCCTCGCGGTTGTCGAACGCGCCGCGGACCAGCGTCTTGCCGTACTCGAAGGCCTCTTCCACCCGCCGCTTCTGCCGGGCGAACTCGGCGCGCTCGTCGCGGACCGCGTCGGGGTCCCGGCGCGCCTGGTCGGCCACCGCTTCGCGGGCCAGGTAGTCGGAGAGGTCGAAGGTGTTGAAGACCTGAGGCAGGGGGCTGCCGCCCAGGTCGCTCTGAAAGAGCATCTGGACCGCCATCTCCCGTGCCGTGCGCCGTTTGCCTGCCGTCATGGGCTTCGCCTCAAAGATCCCGGGGCCGCCGTGGACGGCCAGCCCTCCGTGCTGAAATGAAAGACTCCAGGGTCGATCGACAACAAGGGCCGCTCCCGGAGGCGGGAACGGCCGCGCCAGATGCCCGTGCATGATAGCCGGGCGAGCCTCTTTCGGCTAGCCGCCGGAGGCCCGCAGACGGGCGAAAAGATCGGCCATCTCGAGCGCCGCGAGCGCCGCCTCCCAGCCCTTGTTGCCGGCCTTGCCGCCGGCCCGCTCCTGCGCCTGCTCCGACGTGTCGCAGGTCAACACGCCGAAGCCGACCGGCAGGCGATGGCGCTCGGCCACCCGGGCCACGCCGGCGCTGCACTGGCCGCAGATGTAGTCGAAGTGAGGGGTCTCGCCGCGGATCACCACCCCGAGCGCGATCAGGCCATCCACCTCGCCGTTCGCCGCCAGCGCCGCGACCTCCTCCAGCGCCTGCGGGATCTCCCAGGCGCCGGGCACGCGCACGACGCGGATTCCCTCCGGCTCGACGCCGTGCCGCCGCAGGCAGTCGACCGCACCGGCCACCAGCAGGTCGGCGATGCGCGAGTTGAACCGTGACGCCACGATGCCGAACCGCCGGCCGGCGCCCTGAAAAGAGCCTTGAATCTCCTGGATCTCGCTCATGGGATTGCTCCGGGGGCCATCTGGTGGAGGAACCGGCCATAGGCCGGGGCGAACGCCGCCTTGATCAACCAATCCATCAGGATGCCACTCGCCGCCAACGCCATCAGGCGGACCTCGTCGCGGCCGAAGGGCCAGAGCCGGCGTACCAGGAGCGGGCGCGCGAACAGGCAGCCGAGCAGCACGAAGGCGAGCACCCGGACGACCGACCAGGGGACCCAGGCGGCGATCGACCCCAGGACCGGGTGGACGGTCGCCAAGACGGCGTAGCTCCCCACGAAGTAGCTCATGTAGCCGACCAGCGCCGCTCCCAGGACGAGCCCCAGGTAGCCGGCGCTCAACCAGGTGAGCAGCACGAAGACCGCGAGGTGCAGCAGATGCTGCGGCACGAAGGACCGCCAGTCGTTTTCCCGTCCCTCGCCGGTGGCGATCCAGCCGAACATCTCCTGGCGGTAGGGCTCGCCGTAGTAGATCCCGGACCGGGCGGCGTCCGGCAGCCAGAAGACCGTCAGGATCACCCCGAGGCTCAGCAGCCCCGCCCAGAGGAGGCCGAGGGTCCAGGCGCCGAAGTAGTCGCGCTCCCGCACCCGTAGCGCGAACGACGGATAGAGGGTCAGGGGCGCCAGGAGCGGCAGGGCCCAGACGCCGCCCGGGACGAGCACGAGGAGCGGCAGCAGCAGCGTCAGCGGCAGCAGCCAGGTCACAGCGCGCCTCCGGCAGGCCCGAGATGGACCTCTTCGACCAGCGTCGACTCCGGAGCGTCGAGAGCAAAGGCGACGGCGCGGGCGACCTCGGCCGGAGGCACCATGGCGGCGCGGTTCCACTCGCCGGGGACCCCCTCCCAGATCGGCGTGTCGGTCGCCCCGGGATAGAGCGCGGTAATCCGGACGCCGCTCCCCTGGAGCTCCTCGCGCAACGCCGCGACCAAGCCGGCGAGCCCCCACTTGCTGGCGCAGTAGGCGGACCAGCCGGGGAAGCCGCGCCGGGCCGCGACCGAGAGGATCGGGAAGATCCGCCCCCGGCTGCGCTCCTTCATCGCCGGCAGCAGGGCGCGGATCAGCAGATAGGCGCCGGTCAGGTTGGTGTCGACGGTCTCGGAGAACTCGTTGGGCAGGATCTCTTCGAGCGGCCGGATGTGGGCGACCCCGGCCGCGGGCACGACGATCTCCGCCGCCCCCCAGCGCTCCGCGATCGCCGCCGCGGCCCGTTCGACCGCCACGGGGTTGCGCACATCGCAGACCAGGGCGAGGCTGTCGCCGTCCGCCAGCCCCGCATCGGCGAGCGTCCCCTGGAGCACCTCGACACGCCGGCCGAGCAGCGCCAGCGGATGGCCGCGGCGTGCCAGCGCCAGCGCGATCTCGCGTCCGATCCCGGAGCCGCCGCCGCTCACCACCGCCACGCCGCGGGCTTCCAGGATCATCGGGTTCTGTCTTCGAGGGAAAAGTGCAAGTCGAGCACCATGGGATTTAGCCGACGATCAAGCGGGCGCAAAGATATCACGAGGCTACCCAGTGCTATGCCCCACCGGATCGATCTCGATCTTCGCGTTTCACTCGCACTTCTCAGGTCCCGGCAGCGCCGGGCAGGTCTTGCGGTAGGGCTTGCCAGCGCCAGTATAAGCTCGCCACTCCTCGCAGGTCAGATTCCGATTGGCTGTTCGGCAGGCCTCGGCTTTCAGGTGATCCAAGTCCAAGTCCCACAAGATGACGGTCCAGTCGCGACTTGTCGAAGCCAGCCGCTTGCCGTCCGGGGCGAAGGCGATGCTATGGACCCTGTCCTTGTGCCCCTCCAGCGTGGCGACTCGCTGGCGGCTGTCCACGTCCCACAGGATAATGGTCGTGTCCCCGCTCGCCGAGGCCAGTCGCTTGCCGTCCGGGCTGAAGGTCACGCCAATGACCTCGTTCTTGTGCCCCTTCAGCGGGGCGATCGGCTTGCGGCTGTCCACGTCCCACAGGATCACGGTCTGATCCCGGCTCGCCGAGGCCAGCCGCTTTCCGTCCGGGCTGAAGGCCACGCCAATGACCACGTCCTTGTGACCCTGTAACCTGCCCAGCGGCTTGCCGCTCGCAACGTCCCACAGGATGATGGTGTCCGCGTCCGCCGAGGCCAGTCGCTTGCCGTCCGGGCTGAACGCCACGCCAAAGACCACGTTCTTGGGCCCCTTCAGCGTGGCTAGAGGCTTGCGGCGGTCTACGTCCCACAGGATCACCGTCTGGTCCGTACTCGTCGAGACCAGCCGCTTCCCGTCCGGGCTAAAGGCCACGCCAGTAACAAAGCCCTTGTGACCCTTCAGCGTGGCCAGAGGCTTGTGGCTGTCCATATCCCACAGGATCACCGTAAAGTCAAAGCTCGCCGAGGCCAGCCGCTTCCCGTCCGGGCTGAACGCCACGTCAATGACCCCACCCTTGTGCCCCTCCAGGAGGGCGGCCGGCTTGCGGCTCTCCTCGTCCCACAGGAGGATCATCGCCTGGTCCAAACTCGTCGAGGCTAGCCGCTTCCCATCCGGGCTGAAGGCCACGTCAGTGACATAGGCCTTTTGCCCCTCCAGGGGGGCAGCCGGCTTGCGGCTTTCCTCGTCCCACAGGATCACCATCCTATCTTCACCTGCCGAGGCCAGTTGCTTGCCGTCCGGGCTGAAGACGACGCCTGGGACGACGCCCTTGTGCCCTTCCAGCGTAGCCAGAGGCTCGCGGCTGTCCACATCCCAGAGAATCACCGTCTGGTCCCCGCCCCCCGAGGCCAGCCGCTTTCCGTCTGGACTGAACGCCACGCTCAAGACACCGCTCTTGTGTCCCTTCAGCGTGGCCAGAGCCTTGCGGCTGTCCACGTCCCACACGATCACGGTCTGGTCCAAACTCGCCGAGGCCAGCCGCTTCCCATCCGGGCTGAAGGCCACGCTCCGGATACGACCCTTGTGCCCCTCCAGCATAGCCAGAGGCTTACGGCCGTCCACGTTCCACAAGATCACCGTCTGGTCATGACCCGCCGAGGCCAACCGCTTTCCGTCCGGGCTGAAGGCCACGCTCACGACAAAGTCCTGGTGTCCCTCCAGCGTAGCCAGAGGCTTATGGCTGTCCACGTCCCACAGGATCACCGTCCGGTCCAAACTCGCTGAGGCCAGCCGCTTCCCGTCTGGGCTGAAGGCGATGTCGGTGACCCCACCCTTGTGCCCCTTCAGCGTGGCCAGAGCCTTGCGGCTGTCCACGTCCCACAGGATTACGGTTTGGTCCACGCTCGCCGAGGCCAACCGCTTCCCGTCCGGGCTGAAAGCCACGCTCCAGACCTGGCCCTGATGCCCCTCCAGCGTAGCCAGAGGCTTGCGGCTGTCCACATCCCACAGGATCACTGTCTGGTCCCAACTCGCCGAGGCCAGCCGCTTCCCGTCCGGGCTGAAGGCGACGCTCCAGACCTCTGCTTTGTGCCCCGACAGAAACGCGGAGAGGTGCGGGTGGGTGGCGAAGCGTCGCAGTAGCCCGGCTGCCACATCAAAGGTCGGAGCGGCCCGAAACGCCTCCAGGTTGACCAGCAGAGACGCACCGAAGTCGGTTTCCTCAAGCCGATCCGCGGTGGCCCTCAGGTGCGTGATTTCCGCCTCGCGCAGCAGCTTGGTGGCTTTCCAAGCAAACCATCCGGCGACCGCGATGAGAGCCATAGTGACGAACGCTCCTGCCAGAACGAGCGCCGCATTCCGCCGGTTGCGCCGCAACCGCTCGAGCGCTGCGGCTTCGGCCTCGCGGGCACGGCGGCTGTCACGGCTCTCCTTGACCACGCGACTCAGCACGTCATGGGTGAGCTCAAGACGGCGTACGCTCTGCCGCTCGTCCACGCGCAGAAGGCGGCGCCGGATCAGCGCATCGAGCGCCTCGGAGGTGACGCCGGGCCGGATCAGCGCGTCCTCCAGGGCATGGCTGTCGCGGTAGCCACGGTCAGTGATGAGCTCATCCTCGACGAACGCTCGTACACGTGGATCGAGGCCGGTCATGCCGCGCTCATAGAAGCCGGAGAGAATCTCGCGGTCGGCACCTTCGAGCAGCACGGGAGTGATGCGGTCGAGGGGCGGTGTCGCTTGCTGGCGTTTGTGGTTCAGCTCGCTGCACACCACGCTGAGCAACGCCGGATCGATCTCGATCTTTGGGAGCTCGGACAGATGGACCGCGGGGCTGGGCTCGTTCTTCCAGGCCAGCCTGAGGATCCGCCGTGCGATCTCGTCGTCGACCAACGATCCGCCCGCGCAGGTGATGACCTCGTAAGCCTGAACGCCGCTCATCGCCAGCAGGCGAAAGCGGTTGTACATGAGGGAGGGCATCTGCTCCTTGAGCCCTTCCATCTCGGCCAGGAAATCCTCACGGAAGCTCAACACCAGCTTGACCGACGCGCGCTTGAAATCGAAACGCCTCGCCGCCGTGGGCTCGTCCTCCAGTTCCTCCCGGACCGCATCGGGCGGCCGGTTCTCCACCAGGTCACCCAGCTCGGCCAGGAAGGCGGCCGAACGGGCTTGGGATGCTTCGGTCTCCTGACCGAGGGTAAAGATCTCCTCGAACTGATCGAATACGATCGCGGGGGTCACCGGGCGGTTGCGCTCGCTCCAGAGCTCCGCATCGCGCCGGTGGAAGAACGACCAGAGGCTTTCATCCAGTGCGGGTTGGGCAGCTTGGACCCGGTCCCCATCACACGCCGTCTGTAGTGCGCGGAAGATCTGCTCGCGTAGCGCCGGAGCTCCCTCGGCATGGTCGAGGCGCACGTAGACCGGCAGGCAATCTTCCACGCGCAGCAGAGGGAACAAGCCGGCCTTCAGCAGCGACGTCTTGCCCAGCCCGGAACGCCCGAACAACACCGTGAGCGGCTCGCGGCGGACCAGCCGCAGCAACTCGCCCGACTCCGCGGCTCGGCCGTGAAAGTAATCCCGATCGGTCTCGTCGAAAGAATCGAGCCCCGGCCACGGGTTGTCGGGGCTCAGGCGCTGGCGCTGCAGCTCTGCCATTCCGGGCCGCTCACGCCGCCCTTTGCCGGCGGTGGAAGTCGCGCACGAGCTCTCTGAGCAGCTCGGCGACGTCGGGCGTGACGTTCCCGGCCGGCAAGCTCTTGCCTTGCGCCCTTCTGAAGGAGTCCGGCAAAGGGGCGTGATCGATGCGCGTGTCGTCGATCACCACGGGGACGATAAACACCTCATCCGGCGCCATCCCACGAGCGAAGTCGGCGGCGTCGTTCCACTCCCGCCAGAAGAATCGCCGCCGGTTCCCCTCACTCAGGGCCCGGCGCGAGATCACAGGCAGGAACAGCGAACAGCGCTCGATGCCACGCCGGATGCTGCGGGCCCAGTCATCTCCCATCTGCAGGACATCCTTGTCGAACCACACCTCCAGGCCGGCCAAGCGCAGGCCCTCGGTCAATCTGCCGACGGCTTCCAGGTCCTCGTTCGCGTAGCTGACAAAAATCGCCCCGGTTGGAATGCTTTTTCCGCCCGTGCCTGCCTCGCGGACCACGGCCGCCGCGCTCTGCGCTTGACCCGGATGGGCGGCTTGCCAGCGCGCCGCCAGCTCCGTGACGAACTGCTCTGCGGACAGCGCAACCACACGGGTATCGGAGCTGAAGCTTTCGAGAAACAGCGTCAAGCTGGTGTCGTGCGCAATCTGGTCGCCCACCAGCACATCCCAGCGCCTGCGCTTCTGAGACAGCTCGAGGCTCCTGGCGGTACGCAGGAAAAAGCGCGCGAGCCAGTCCCCGAAGCTGCAACCGAGGATGAGCAGATGGTTGCCGCGCAACTCGTCGAACAGAGTCTTGGGTTGTCTCTGCTTGTCCTGCATGGCATGCAGGAACTCGAGCAGATCCTCGTCACAGATGGCGTAGTCCGGGGAGGCCGACGCCCGTCCCAGGAGATGGAACACCATCGGCTGTCGGAGCCCGGACTTCGGACAGGGGAGGTCGCGGACGGTGTTCGGCGAATAGGAGATCTGTTGTGCAGCGCCAAGGGCATCGGCAAGCAACGAATCGAAGGTCAGCGAGACGAACAGATCGAACCCAGGTATGCCGACGAGCGCCCGCAGCGGCTCAGACGGCGTCAGCGCGGCATTGCGCAGCATTCTGTGGATCTGAGCGTAAAGCTCCTCTCGTTCTCCTCGCCGGCGCAGGTGCAGCGAAACCACATCGTTGAGGTCGAAGCCCGCGGGAAGCTCTGCGGTGGGCAGGCTGAGATCGGCCGCCAGCCGCTGCGCAATCCAGCGATAGAGCGGTACATCCTGGTCGCCTTCCCGAACCGTGACGAGCTCCGGACCGATGACGGGAACGACGGTCTGGTCCTGAATGTAGTCCAGGAGATTGTCCCAGAACCCGTCCTGCAAGTCGGCCATGGCCGCAACACTCCTGGGAAGTCCCCTGCTGACGAAGTTGATTGCCAGCTTAGTTTACGCCGATTCACCAGGAGACGCGAACGGCACAGGGCGGAGACCGGGGCACCTGTGCTACCGGACAGGGGCTGCGGAAATCAGCGCCGGATCGACTGGCGCGAGAGACGACCATGACCTGCACAATCGAGCGGCACAAAAATGCTGGCTGGTTTTGTACGAGTTTTGTACGACCTCCTGCCGAAGGGCTCACTTGCGTCCTAGCGCCAACAAGCCTTACGCCGCCTAACTTCTTATCTATCGGCTATTTACTGGGGAGAAAATTGGTCGGGACGCCGGGATTTGAACCCGGGACCCCCTGAACCCCATTCAGGTACGCTACCAGACTGCGCCACGTCCCGACCGAGAACTGCTGTCACGGGGAAGACGGACCCAGGAGTGCGAGAATCTCGCGGGTCTCCTGCAACGCCTTTTCGATCCCCGAGCGGAGCCTTTGTAACCGCTGCGCGGCGTCCGTGTCAAGCTCGACCGCCCCCCGCTCCTCCGGCCCCTCCCCAGGCAAAGCGCCGGGCAGAGAGGGCTGGATCTCCGGCTTAGGCGCCGCCGCCCGGGTCTTACGGGCAGCTCGGGCCGGGGCCGCCGGGGCCACGGCTTCGAGAGGAGCCTCCGGTGCTTCCACGTCCGCCGTTTCCGGGGTCTCCCCGGGCTCCGCGGCGTCCATCTCGAGGCTGCCGTTCGCCAGTTCGGTCTCGAGCTTCTTCTTGGCGCCGGCGATCGTGTAGCCCTCCTCATAAAGGAGCTGCTTGATGCGCCGGATGATCTCCAGCTCTTTCTCGCTGTAGACGCGCTGGCCGGAGCGGCTCTTGTTGGGGGCGAGAGCGGGGAACTCGGTCTCCCAGTAGCGCAGGACATAGGGCTGGATTCCCAGCTCTTTGCAAGCTTCGCCGATCTTGTAGTAGAGCCGCTTCTGGACCCGCACCTTCGCCATGAAAGACTACTCGCGCTCCCTGTCGCGCACTCGTCGGCGCGACGGCGTCAGCTCATCCTTGAGGCGCCGCGCCGGCCGGAAGCTCAACCCCTTGTGAGGCTCGATGAACATTTTCTCGCCGCTCACCGGGTTGACGCCCATCCGCCCCTTGCGGCTGGTGATCTCGAAGGTGCCGAAGTTCTGGATACGGACCGTCCGGCCGTCGCTCAGGGACTTCTTCACCGTCGAAAAGATCGCATCGACAATCTCCGCCGCCTCGCTCTTGGTCAAGCCGCCGTGACGGTCGTAGACGACCTCCACCAGATCGGCCTTGGTCAAGCCGGAGCGGTCCACCGGGTCTTCCCTTTTCATCGCCATAAGGTTCCTGGAACAGGAAGTTCGCCGAACGGCAAAGGCGAAAGGATTACCCGAAGTATAGGGGATCAAACCCGCACCCACAAGGCGAATCCGCGCGCCCTACCGCCGGCCCAGGGCCATGAGGTAGCCCTCGCGGTAGCGGCGGGCGACGGCGTCCCAGGTCAGCTCGGCCTCGGCGCGGCGCCGCGCCCTCTCCCCCATCCGCCGCGCCAGCGCCCGGTCTTCGAGCAGCCGCAGCAGCGCCTGGAGCAGCGCCCGCGGGTCCCCTTCCGGGACCAGCAGCCCCGTCTCCTCGTGCACCACTGCTAGCGGGATGCCCGAGATGTCCGAGGCGACTACCGGCAGGCCGCTCGCCATGGCTTCGAGGATGACGTTGGGCAGGCCGTCCACGTTCCCCTTGGGATCGTGCACGGCGGGCAGGACGAACAGGTCGGCGGCGCGGTAGAGGTCGGGCAGGGTGTCGCGCAGCACCGCGCCCGGGAGGTGGACGCGGGTCGGCCAGCGCTCGGCCGCGGCGGCGAACGACGGCAGCAGGTCTCCCCCCCCGGCCAGGATGACGTGCAGGTCGGGCCGGGCCGCGAGCAGCTCGGGCAGGGCCTCGAACAGCACCTGGAAGCCCTTCTTGGTCGCCATCCGCCCGACGCCGAGGAGCAGCGGCGCCTCCTCGGGGATGCCCAGCAATTCGCGCCAGATCCGCCGCCGCGCCGGAGCCGGCTTGAAGGTCCTGACGTCGACGCCGTAGGGGATGACCCGCGTCTGGTCGCGCGGGAAGCCCAATGCCTGCACCCGGTCCACCAGCTCCGGCGAGGGACCGGTGAGCAGCCGGGCGCGGGCGAGGGCGCGGCGGGCGAGGACGCGCACCCCGGGTTTCTCGGCGAGGAAGACGTCGCTGCCATGGAGGCCGATGGCGAGCGGCACCCGGCCGGCCGCGCCGAGCAGGGTGGCCGCCACCGCGCCGTTGGGCACGATCCAGTGGGCGTGCAGGAGGTCGAACCGCAGCAGCTTGAGCAGCCGCTTGAGCTCGCGCCGGGCGCCCAGGGCATAGAGCGGCGCGGCGAAGGCGGCCCCGCCCTTGACCCGCTCGTCCGCTTCCAGGCTGCGGCCGTAGCCGAGCACCTCCAGGCGCTCGGGGGCGTAGCGGAAGGTCACGACTTCGACCCCGCGCTCCTGCCAGACCGGGGGCAACCCCTTGGCGTGGGGGGCGAGCACCGTGACCCGGTCGCCCAACCGGGCGAGGCCGCGGGCGAGGTCGCGGATGAACGGCCCCGAGGTGTCCCCCTCGAAGCGCGGGTAGGTCTGCGTGAGGAAGAGGACTTCGAGCCGGCCGGACGGCTTGGAACGGGTCTTCGGCTTCACTCCAGCCACTCTTTGATCGAGTAGCTGTCGCGGCGGCGGAAGTTCTTGAAGGTGATCATCTCGCCGATCAGGCCGGTGGTCAGGACCTGGATGCCGAGCAGCATCAAGAGGATGCCGAGCTGCAGCAGCGGGCGGTCGGAGAGGTCCTCGCCATGGAACCAGGCGAAGGCCAGATAGGTGTTGATGCCCAGGCCGCCGGCCAGGAACAGCAGGCCGAAGCTGCCGAAGAGATGAAGCGGCCGCCGCGTGTAGCGGGTGATGAAGAGGACGGTGATGAGGTCGAGCAGGCCCTTGTAGAACCGGTCCCAGCCGTACTTGCTGGTGCCGTGCCGGCGCGGGTGATGGTTCACCTGGATCTCGCCGACCGCGAACCCGCGGCGGCTGGCGAGCACCGGGATGTAGCGGTGGAGCTCGCCATAGACCGCGATCTCGGCCAGCACCTCCCGGCGGTAGGCCTTGAAGCCGCAGTTGAAGTCGTGCAGGTCGACCTGGGCGAGCCGGCGGGTGACCCAGTTGAAGAGGCGAGACGGCAGCCGCTTGCCCATGGGGTCCTGACGCCGCCGCTTCCAGCCCGACACCAGGTCAAGGTCGCCCTCTTCCAGGGCGGAGAGGAAGCGCGGGATCTCCTCGGGGTCGTCCTGCAGGTCGCCGTCCATGGTGATGATGATGGCGCCGTTGGAGTAGTCGAACCCGGCGCAGAGCGCCGCGGCCTTGCCGAAGTTGCGCCGCAGCCGGACGAGCTTGACCCGCGAGTCCCGCTCGCGCGCCCGCCGTATCCGGTTGGAGGTGCCGTCGTTCGAGCCGTCGTCGACGAAGACGATCTCGAAGCTGCGCCCGAGCCCGTCGAGCACCGCCGCCACCCGTACCGCCAGCTCCTCCACCGTCTCCGCCTCGTTCATCACCGGCACCAGCACGCTCACCTCCACCTCCGCCGGGACGGCGGAAGGGGCGGGCGGACCGGGAAACGCGACGGGTCGGGTGCTCATCGGGGCGTATTGTACCGTTCCTGAGGGAGGGGCTCAGGCCAAGAAGATCCTTTGGAGAGGATTACCGTAGATCTTTGGGATAAAGCCCTGTGCGTTTTGCAATGCGCGCCAACATACGAGGGCCAATCTCTTCGCCTTCATGAAATGCGAACACGAAATCTGGCCAGCCCTCCCGAGCCAGGGTCTTATGGGAGCCGGTCTGTCGCTTGATCGACCAACCGATCCTGAGGAGCGCAGCCAGAACTTGCCGGGCTCGCGAGCTAGGCCACTCGCTCATGCGGCCTTGAACGAGATCTCCAAAAGGTCAGGGCCAGTTTCCCCATGCTCAAGCCGTTCGGCCACTACACGGAGAGCGAGAGCTTGTACCTTCGCCACCGCATCTTCCTGGGTAAATCCATAGGCCAGAACCCCGGGAAGCTCGATCACCTCCGCAAGCCAGCGGCTATCCTCTTCCTGCTCGATCTCTACTCTGAAGGTCATTCTTCCTCCGGCTGGCATCCATGGTACCCCAACCCAGCCACGCACTGGCACCTAGGTATCCTATCGCCCGGATACAATGCCGGCGATGCCCCTCATCCTGAACCGGGCCGTGCTCGGCCTGCTCCTCGCGGCGACGCTCGCCGGCGCCTTGACGCTCGACCGGCGGGCGTGGCCGGAGATCGTCGGCGACGAGGCGACCTACCTCATGCTGGCCCAGAGCCTCGCCTGGGACTTCGACCTCCGCTATTCGCGGCAGGACTACGAGAGGTTCGTCGCCCAATGGGGCAAGAGGCCCGAAGGGCTGATCCTGCAGAGCCCGGACGGCGGCGCGACCCTGGTCTACGGCAAGCCGTCGGCCTACCCTCTTTACATAGCCCCTTTCGTGCGCCTCTCCCCCACCCGCGGCGCGGCGGTCGCCAACGCCCTCCTCCTGGCGCTCACCGCGGCGATCGCGACGTGGACGCTGGAATGGCGGATCGGACCGGCGGCGGCGCTCTGGGTCGCGGTCTGGATCTTCGGATCCGTCGCCTTCGTCTACGTCTTCTGGGCACACTCCGACCTCTTCCAGATGTGCCTCGTGGCGATCGCCCTGTCGCTCGCCTATGGATACCCGGAAGAAGACGCCGGGCGGCGGTTCGCGCCGCGCTGGCTCGCGGTGGGCGCCCTCCTCGGGATGGTCTTCATGGCGCGGCCGTTCTACGGCACCTTGCTCCTGCCGGCCGCCCTCGCCGTGCCGGCG
>JBKKAU010000216.1:0-13955 GCA_046714475.1 Thermoanaerobaculia bacterium | reverse complement strand
CCGGGGGGGGGGGGGGGGGGGGGTTACTCCCCTCCCTCCGGGGCGGGGGGGGCGGCCGGGGCGCCCGCCCGCGCCCGGTCACCAGATAGGCCGCGAAGCTCCCCAGCCAGTGCCCGCCTTCGTAGTGCTCGCCGGTGACGGCGCGCAGCCCTGATTCCCGGTGGGCGGCGGCGGCGGCCCGCAGGGCGGGGACGCGGACGTCGTTCGCCGGCAGGCCGGCGGCGATCCCTTCGAGCATCCAGGCGCGGCTCAGGTTCAGGCCGTCGAGGTGGGCGAGCTTGCCGTCGGTCGGATCGGTGACCACGCCGGGGGTCAGCCAGTCGCCGCGGTCGTCCCGGGGGATCCGCGGCAGGAAGGCGTCGAGCCAGGCCGCGTACTCGGCCGGCGGCAGGAGGCGCCGCACGAGGTCGGCCTCGCCCAGGCAGGGGGAGAGGAAGTCCTCGCCCGAAGGCTCGTACCCGATCGGACACTCCTTGTCCTTCAGATACAGCTCGCGAGCCCGCGACTCGAACAGCGCCGCGGTCTCGCGGTCGCCGGTGCCGCGCGCCCAGTCGAGCGCCAGGCCGAGCCCGAAGGCGGTCTGGTTGTGCTCGCCGGTGCGGATCGGGTGGGAGAGCTTGGGCAGCCAGGTCTTGAGGCGCGCGGCCGACGCCCTGGCGAGCGGCGCGAGCGCCGCGGCCCACCGCCTGGCCTGCGGGTCGTCCCACTCGTCGAGCTCGGCCGCGAGCTGGAGCAGCCAGGCCAGGCCGTAGGGACGCTCGAAGGTGGTCCGCCCCTTGGCTTCGAGGTAGCGCACCTCGGCCGCGATGTGCTCCGGCGTCAGGCTCTTGCCCAGCGCCTCCCGGGCCTTGGCGGCGAAGGGGGACTCCGGGAACCGGCGCGCCAGCCGCGCCAGCAGCCAGTGGCCATGGACCGACGAGTGCCAGTCGTAGCAGCCGTAGAAGGCGGGCGTCAGCTCGCGCGGCGGCTTGACGTCGGCGTCGCCGTTCAGCACGTGGGCGATCTTGTTCGGGTACTCGAGATGGACGCAGGCCAGGGCGAGAGCCGCCAGGCGCTCGGCCGCCGCGGCGTCCACCGTCGGAGCGGGCGGAGCGGGAGAGGCCGCCGCGGGCAGGGCGGCCGTCAGGGAGAGGGAGAGGGAGACGACAAGAGACGTTCTCAGGATGCGCACATCCGGATGGTACACCGGAGAAAGGACCGGCGGAGAGGGAGGGGATCCCTCGCCGCCGGGCGCAGAACGCTACATCGGGGGGAGCTTCTCCTCCTTGACCTTGATGCCGCCGACCAGGGCCGTCGCCGTCACCACTTCCGGCGTGGCCGTGTCGAAGCGGTGGCGGTAGAGGAAGGCGCGCGACCGTTTCTGGTAGCTCATCGCGCCGAGCTCCTGGGCCGGCCCGTCGCCGACGAACAGCATGAGGCCGACCTCGGCGCCGTCGTCCGGCGTCAGCCGCTTCCCGGCGGCATCCTCCAGCAGCGCCTTGATCTCGGTGTACTCCCGGAGCCGGCGCGTCTTGAGGGCCAGCGTATAGACCTCCCGCTTGGGCTCGGGGACCACCTCGACGCGGGCGCTCAGGCCGCCGATCACCTCGCGTTTCTCCATCTGCAGGATCTCGACCTCATGGAACTCGCCCGGTTGGCCGTTGGGCGGCCGGTCGAACATCAGGAAGACCGTGTGGCGGCTGGCCGGCTCCATCTCGATGCCGCGGAGCGTGAACTGCTTGGTGTCCACGATGTCGAGCATCAGGCCGCTCCCGAACGCCCGCTCGATGTCCTCGAGGCGCTGCTGCGAGAACTCCTTGTCATAGGGCTGGCGGCTCGACTGGTTGCGCCGGATCTCTTCGGCCTGACGGCTCGAGAACTCCTTGAAATCGTCGAAGTCCTGGCCGACGCGGGCGCCGCGGACCAGCTCCTCGATCCGGCCGGCGAGCTTCATCTCCGGTACGAACAGGCGGACGCGGCCGGGATAGCCGCCGAGGCGGATCAGCAGGTCGGTCCGCAGAGCCCTTTCCGCATGCGCGTTGTGGATGCGCACCGGCATCGTAATGGGCATCGACGGCACCGTCCCCAGGAACTGGACCACCTTGAGGTTCTTGTGCGCGGCCTTGCGCTCGGTGAGGCTGAGCGTGTCGGTGTGGGTCTGGGCGTTGGTGAACGGGTCGGCCGCGTGGTGGATCAGCGCCAGCACGCAGTGGTGGTCGTTGCCGGCGAGGGAGGCCGGCGGCGGCAGCAGGGTCGACGGCAGGTCGAACGCCGCGACCTTGGGGTGTCCGGGCCGGACGTCGTTGAGAGTGGCGAAGCCGAGCGTCCGCCAGTTGGGAGTGGTGACGGCCGTGCCGGCCTGGATGGCGGCGGGGATGCCCGCCGGCAGGTTCGGCAGGCCGGCCGAGGCGTTGGCGAGCATCAGCATGACCCGCACGTTGTTGGCCGGCAGGACGCCGCGGTTGTGCACCTGCACGTAGACCCTGGTGATGATGTTCGCCGAGACATGGGTCGCGACGTTCTGGAAGTCGTCGCTCAGGGTGTCGACGAACTGGTGGAAGTCGATGTTGCCGCCGAGCGGGAACTGGTAATTGCCCATGGCGTCGGGCGTGTCGAGCCGGATGTCCGGCCCGCGCCAGTGGAACACGAGGTCGCCCTGGATCGTCGGGTCGGCGAGCCCGTTGGTCGTGGTGAAGCGCCCCTGGTCGAGCTGCGTGTCGCGCACGTAGAGCTCGACCCCCTGCTTGGGCAGCGTGTCGAGCGTGCGCTCGAAGACGCCGCGGCCGTGGGTGGCGGCGCGCAGCAGGCGCCGCGCCGGGTGGAGCTTGAGGTCGAGAACGCCGGCGTCGGGCAGGCCCTGGGAGAAGACCGACCAGGTGGCGCCGCCGTCGGTCGAGCGCCAGATGCCGATGTCGGCCCCGGCGTAGAGGTGCGTGGGGTTCGCCGGGTCGACCGCCAGCGCGTTGTGCTGGAGATCGAGCAGGCTGGAGACGTGGCCGGCGGAAGGGCCGCTGCGCTGCTGCCAGGAGGAGCCGTTGAAGCGCCAGACGTGGCGGAAGTCGCCGGAGCCGCCGAAGGAGATGTAGACCGAGTTGCCGGTCGCGTCCGACGGGTCGACCACGATGTCGGTGACCACGCCGGCGAGCGGCAGGGCGTTGACGCCGCCGACCGTGTCGATCTGGGTGCGGGTCCAGCTCATCCCGACCTTGTCGAAGCGGTAGACGCCGCCGGCTTCGGTGCCGGCGTAGAGCTTGGTGCCGGAGGCGAAGCAGAGCGATTTGATGCGGCCGTCGAGGCTGTCGCCGGCCAGGGTGTTGTTGGGGATCGACTGCCAGCTCGTGCCGAAGGTGGTGCTGATCCAGGGGCGGACCGAGCCGAAGGCCACGATGTCCGCCTCCGCCGGGACCGCCGGGTTCGGGGGCGTGCCCTCGATCGGGGCGTAGAAGAAGACCGCGTCGCCCGCCAGCGGCACGTTGACCGGGCTGTAGGCATAGCGGACGCCGCCGTTGGTCGAGCGGCGGACCTCGCCGCGGACGTAGGAGCTCAATACCTTGTAGGGGTCCTGCCAATGGATGACGGCGAAGCCGCCGTCGCCGCCGGAGGAGTAGAGCCACGCCTCCTCGCCGGTGAAACGCACGCCGCCGTTGTCCTGGGTGCCGCAGAAGAGCACGGCGTCCTCGGTGGGGTGCTGGCCCAGGTAGTTCATCGTCATCGTGGCGAGGCCGGTGTTCTTCGAGGTGAAGATGTTGCCGGCGCCGGTGGGGGTGGTGGTGTAGTAGACGCCGCCGTCGCAGCCCACCCAGAGCTTGCTGGCGTCTCCGGGGGCGAAGACGATGGCGTGGATGTCGGCATGCACCGAGCCGCCGATGTAGGTGCTGACGGCGGAGACGGCGCCGCCGCCGCCCACCGTGACCTCGCAGCGGTAGAGCGAGCCCGACCAGTCGCCGGCCGACAGCACGGTCGAGCCGCCGATGTAGATGCGGTTGACGTTGTCCGGGGCGACGGCCAACGCGAGGTCGTACCAGCCCTGGGTGCCGACGAAGCCGGCCGGGATGCCGGAGATGAGCCGCCAGGTGCCGTCGGCGGTGGCGAACCGGTAGATCTCGCCCGACTGTATGAGGGCGTAGACGACCTCGGGATGGGTGGCGGCGACCGCCAGGCAGACGCGCTGCGCGCCGGCCGGGAAGCCGGCTCCCACGACGCTCCAGGTGTGGCCGTCGGCGGAGCTGTAGACCGGGCCGTTCTGGCGGGCCGCGTAGAAGGTGGTCACGCCGCCACTCCGGGCGACGACCACGTTGGTGACCATCTGGGTGCCGACGCCGCCCATGGTCTTCTGCGCCCAATGGAAGCCGCCCACGCCGTTCGGCTCGCGCCGGTAGGTCCCCCGGTAGGTCGCCGCGACCACCCGGTCAGGGTTGGCCGGGTCGACGGCCAGGGCGTGGAAGGCGCTGCCGGCGAGCTGCGGATTGCCGGGAGCGACCGGCTCGGTGACCCAGTTGGCCCCGCCGTCGAACGAGACGATCGGTCCGACGCCGAAGTAGGCGCCGCCCGCGCCCTCGCCGGAGCCGACGTAGATGCGGTCCGTGCCCGGAGCGCCGCCCGCCACCAGGGCGATGGCGCCGCAGGAGAGCGAGTCGGAGGCGATGGTCGTGGGGTTGAGGTCGAAGGCGTCCATCAGCGAGCGCCAGGTCGTCCCGGTGTCCTCGGAGACCCAGACGCCGCCGTTGGCGGAGCCGATGTAGAGGCGGGCGCCGCCCGGCGCCACCGCGATGGCCGGGGTGCGGCCGCTGGTCGCCGGCTTGACGCCGCCCTGGCCCTGGCGCAGGACCGATGGGCCGATGGCGATCCAGTTGTTGGCCGGCGGCGCGTCGGGGGGCAGGGGCGGGGCCGCGTCCCGGGCGCCGCGGGTACCGCGGGTGCCGGGAGGGGTGTCGCCGGCGATCTCCTGGTGCTGGCGCTCGCGATACTCCTGGATCCGCTTGCGGCGGAAGTCCGGGTCGAGCGGCGACTCGCCGGAGGGCAGCACGGGCTCCTCGCCGGGCTTGAACTCCGGCTTCTCCGGGAGAGGCGCGCTGCGGGTGCCGGGAGCGCCGGGCTGGCCCGGCGTGGACTTGGGACGGAGCGGCGTCATGCGCTCCTCCAGGAACTCCTTCTGGCGGATGAAGGGACCGCCTTCGGGCTCGGAGGCTTCGGTACGCGGCGGATCTACGTTGGGGTCGTCGGGGCTTCTTCTGTCGGCCATGGTGACATCCTTTCTGGGGGGAGAGAGACGGGGATCTACCAGATCAGGAGGGAGACTTGAAGAGGCGGGAGCCGGCCCAGCTCAGCAGGTACCAGGTGCCGAGCATGGCACCGGCCTCCAGGGTGAAGCTGTGGAATTTGTAGAACAGCTCGGCGATCGCGAAGGAGGCGACGAGGCTCGCGCCCTCCCGGGCGGCGGCGGCTCTGAGCCCGAACGTCTGCAGCATCGTGTGCATGTCCAGTTCCTTTCAGAAGGGGGAAAAGGGGCCTTCTGCTGGAACTGGCGAAGTTCAAAGAGTTTCGTTACATCGCGGTTACTCGATGATGTGGCCGACCCGGATCAGGTTGCCGTTGGGATCGAGGAGATGGAACTCGCGCATCCCCCAGGGCCGGTCGGCGATCGGGCCGAGCCGCGGGAACCCTTCGGACGGCAGGCCGCGGGAGCTCCAAGCGCCATACAACGCGTCGGCTTCGGAGACCCGGAGGTAGCAGCCGGCGTACGACTCGGCCGGGTCGAGCCCCGGGTAGCCGAAGAAGTGGATCTCCGCCTCCTCGAGCCGGAGGATGGCATAGACGTCCGGCACGGTCTGCTCGAACTCCAGCACGAACCCGAGCGAGCCGTAGAAGGCGACCGTCTCGTCGAGGTCGCGGCAGGGGAGGATGGGGATCGAGGTGATGTCCATTGGGGGGATTATCGCCGACGGTCAGACCCGCAAACGCCAGCGCTATACTTCAACCGAAGAGAGACCGAAGATGCCGCGCGCCCTGCCGCTCCCTCCGCCTGGATTCGATGACCTGCCGGTCGAGGAGAAACTTGCCTACGTGCAGTCACTCTGGGAGCGAATCGCCAGCCATCCCGAGGAGCTCCAGGTCCCCGACTGGCACCAACGGATTCTCGAAGAACGATTGGCGGCCCACCAGGCTGATCCAGACTCCGCACGGCCCTGGGAGGAGGTCCGCCAGGAAATCGCTGAGACGTTGAAGGACTACCGTCTGCGTCGGAGATGACTCCGCGTCTCGTCATTCGACCCGAGGCGCAGGTCGACATCCGGGATGCCGCGCTCTGGTACGAGGGGCAGCAGACTGGACTGGGCGATCTCTTCCTGAGTGAGTTGTCCGATCTGATTCCTCGGATCGTGGAATCCCCTCTGGAGTTTCCTACTGTCAGACCGCCCGTGCGGAGGGGCCTCTTACACCGCTTTCCCTATGCTGTCTACTTCATCCTAGAGGAACGGACGTCCATGATCCTCGCGGTCCTTCATCAGCGGCGCGACCCGGCGGTCTGGAAAGGCCGGGTGTGATTTATCGCTAGAGCTCCGCTATGCAGGCCCAAGTCCAATAGCGTCGGGTGTGACTTTTACCCGGCCTTGGCCTCACCCGTTCCCTCGGGCAGCCGGAGAGCCTTTACTCTCGGCGCGAAGACCCTATGCAGCGCCTCCAGATTCTGGAGGAGCCAGTAGAAGTACTCCGGCCAGCTTTTTCGGTCCTGAAGGTTGGCCGGTTGGCGGAGATAGGCCCGGCATGCCATCGCATCGGGCGGGTTGTACCAGGTCAGCTCCCGGCCGAGCTCCGCCTCGATCTGCGCTCTCTCGGCTTCCAGCATGGCGAACGCGATCTTCGACTTCGGGCCTCCTGTTTGCATTTCAGCTCTCAATTCGTGACCGCTCCAGCTCTCCTCGGCCGAGTTATAGGAAGAGGCTATTGCTGCCAGTACGAAGCCGGTCCGTCCGATCGAGATCCACATCCAGCTCTGGGGGAGAGGCTTGGTGATCCGAAGCTTGGAGCCCTTCCGTTCCGCATGCTCACGAAAGCCGGTCCAGAAGTCGAGCTGGAGCTGCCTCATCTCGGAAAGCTCAAGCTTGCTCACCCCCTCTGTGACTCTCTTGCTCCAGTTGTTTGGCTTGCTGACGACGTTGAGCTTCGGAGCGAACGGCGAGTCTCCGATCCGCCAGAGCTCAATCTCCAGTCCGAAGAAGTTAATACCCTCGGTGGTCACCGAGTTGAGCCAGTCGAGCGCCGCCCGGTGCTCCTCGCGAATGGTCCCCGCCACCCAGACGATCGTGACCGCCTTGAGTCCAGCAGCGTAGGTCAGTAACTGGCCGAGGTGCTTGTGGTCGGTCGGCTCCAGCTGATTCTCGATCAGCACCCAGGAGTCCGAGAGCGTGTCCTTGCAGAGGATGTCCGCCCTGAAAGGACCGACCTCTTTCTCTTGGGCTTCCAGTTCCAACTCGAGCCCGATCGCTTCTCCGAGGAGTCGAAGGTTCTCTGGCAGAGCTAGCCAAGGGGTGAAACCGCTGTACTCGCTAGCCCAGACCTGCCGGAGATCGACTTTTTCGAGATGACCAAGCATGGGGGTGACCATGGATAGGATCGCATTTTAGCACTGAGAAGGTACTTCAAAAGTCGCGTCTCTTCCCGAAGATCGGGTAGTTGGGTATTAGGAAGTTGCTGTTCGTTGGGGATTGGGGGAGGGCTAGGAAGTTAGCGTGAAGGTAAGCTCTTGCCGCCGGTTCCGACTGCGCCCTCCCTCTGGGTTAGGTTGCATTTACCACGTCGCCGACGACACAGGGATTCCCGCTCCACGGGTTCCCAGTCTGACGGTGTCCCGCTTTTAGGCAGCCTACTTGCCACTTCGGCGTGGGTCGTGGTTATCCTGGGCAGTGTCCAGGGGTTTAGCCGATCCTCAAAACTTGCACCAACTTGGCACCTCCGTTTTCGAGAGAGGAGTGGCGTGCCGCTCCTGCCCCATTCTACGCAGCCATGCGAGCGGGGGTTTCAGTAGCCTTCAGCAGATCGGCCAAACTCCAGGCTGTCGGGAAAGGCACTCGCTCCCTCGACAGAGGGGAGGGTATGGCAGGTCAGGACACCCCAGGCCGCGCCAGGCTCAGCAACTCTCTAATACCCCCACTACCGAAGATCGGGAAGACGCAACTGCTTGCCACAGGGCAAGTTCCCTGTCCCCAGATCCTTCGCTGACGCTCAGGATGACAGAGCAGATGGTGGCGCGAGACCGACTTTGGGTTCCCGGATCAGGTGCTCCCGTACACCAGGCAGGATACGACCCGGTGGAGTCAGCCGGTTCCGTCCTTCCGCTCCTTTCCTCTTCCCTCCGTTACCGCGAAGCGATATCTTTGACGCGCTCCGAGAGACTTCCTATACTCGCTCCATGGCTGAGCCCGCCAGGAATCCGCCGATCCCTGGGGATCGGGAGCCGGACGACGATCCGGAGCTCCCGGTCCTGCAGCGATGGGTCCGACGCCCGGACGGTCGCCACGAGTTGCTGGAGAGACCTCTCACGCCGGAGGACTTCCTCAACCCGCGACCCGAGGACACGATGGCCCAGGGAGAGCTGCATTCCACGACGCGAAGCGAGCTGGCGAGCCTGCTGCGCCGGCACTTCCAGCCGGCCGCGCTGGTCCTGGAGGACGTGATCCACAAGCTCGGCCCCGGCCTCCCGGCCCCGGCGCCGGACGTCTCGGTCATCCTCGGGGGCGCGGCCCGGGAAGCGGGGGAGCTTCTCCATCCCCAGGGAGAAGGTCCGGCCCGACCTGATCCTCGAGATCGTCTCTCCCAGCAGCCGCAGGATCCGGGACGTCGACGAGGTAGACAAGGTCAAGGCTTATGCCGGGGCCGGTATCCCGGAGTACCTGCTCATCGATCTGCCCCGGCTGGGCAATGGGGAAGGGCTCGGGTTGAAAGGCTACCGGTTGGGCCCGGATGGGCGGTACTCCCCGATCGAGCCCGACTCTCAGGGCCGCTTCTTCTGTACGGTCACCCGCCTCTGGTTCTTCGTCTCTCCCGAAGGGGACCGCGTGCGCGTCCTCGACGACAGGACGGGCAGCCTGCTGCTGTACCCCGATGAGATCCAGTCGGCCCGCGAAATGGTCGAGGCGGAAAACGCCCGGCTTCGGATGGAGCTGGAGCGGCTGAAGAGCGGACGCGGAACGGAGTAGGGAGAGCTCCCCCTCCTTGCCCGAGACGCCAATCTCCTTGGGCGCCTCCTCTTTCGCGCATCGTAGGGTGTCAAGCCGCACGTCCCGGGTGCTCGTTTGTGCGGACCGTCTCTTCCCCTCGCACCATCGAGGTGCTCAAGAATGCCCAGCGAGAGCTGATTCGCACATTGAACGGCTTCTGTTGTGCGAAAGGAGACCAGAACCGCACAATGCGAGCCTGTCCTTGCACGAGCGGGCAGCCGGCTTTGCTCTTGGGAGAGGTGGTGAAGGAGGAGCAGCGGTCATTCCGCACAAGCGAAGAAAAAATTCGCACAGAAAGTTATCTGTGATGTGCGGCATGGGATGCTGATCCGCACAAATAAGGGTGCGGGGTACGATGTGGAGCACCGGGTTCGCACAATGGAGGAGCTGCTACGCACAGAAAAGGAGGAGAGTCGCACAGATCGGTGTAGGCATCCGCACATTGAGGCCCTTGCCCAGGTATAATCCGGCGCGTCCTGGAGAGGAGCTCATGGCGACCAACATCGATCTCGACGAGCAGCTGGTCCGGCAGGCAATGCGGATCACCCGGTTGCAGACCAAGAAGGCCGTGGTGGAGGAGGGGTTGCGGACTCTGGTCCGGCTCTACGAACAGCGCGAGGTGCGCGACCTGCGCGGCCGGCTGCACTGGGAGGATGGGCGGAGCCCAGGGAGAGGGAAGTAGGACATGGAGGTTCTGGTCGACTCGTCGGTCTGGATCGACTACTTCAACGGCGCCGCCACCCCGCGCACTGATTACCTGGACGGGATCCTCGGCCGGGCGCCTCTCGCCGTCGCCGACCTCATCGTCATGGAGGTGCTCCAGGGCTTCACCGACGAGCAGGAGTGGGAGACCGCCCGCGCCGCGCTGCGCAAGTTCAAGACTTACGTTCTGAACGACTCCGAGCTCGTGTCGCAGAGCACGGTCCACCAGCGGCTCCTGCGCACCAAGGGGGCGCCCCTCCCCGGCGCGGTCGAATGCCTGGTCGCCACGTTCTGCATCCGCCACAACATCGCGCTGCTCCATGCCGACCCGGGGTTCGAGCCGTTCGAGCGCTACCTCGGCTTGAAGCTGCCGGACCCCGGCACGCCGCTCTGAGCCCGTGGTTGAACCGGCCTCAGGTTGGATGACACAATCCGGCCGCGGGCGCCTCATCCAGTAGTGCTTGCAAATGAAAATAGCTTCCTCGAAGATCGAACACGTCTCATGAGCGACTCCGAACGGGAGCTCCAGGCGATGTTCGAGTTGGCGATCGACGCCATCCTGATCGCGGACGACTCGGGCCGGTACGTCCGGGCCAACCCCGCCGCCTGCGCGCTCCTCGGAGTGGCCGAGCAGGACCTCCTGGGCCGCGGCATCGCGGACTTCCTGGCTCCGGGGTTCGAGTTCGGCGACTCCTGGAGGACATTCTTCGAAAAAGGCCGCCTGTCGGGCGAGGTCCGGCTCGTCCGGCCCGACGGCTCGATCCTCGACGCCGAGTTCAACGCCATCAGCCAGGTGACCCCGGGCCGCAACCTCTCCATCCTGCGCGACGTGACCGAGCGCCGGCGGACGGAGGAGGCGCTGCGCCGCAGCGAGCAGGAGCTGCAGCTCCTGGTGCGGACGGGGCAGCTCTTCGCGGAGTCGTTCGACTTCCGGACGACCCTGGGCGACGTGGCGCGGCTGACCGTGCCGCTCCTCGCCGACTGGTGCGTCATCGACCTCGTCTCGGAGGACGGGGAGCTCCAGCGGCTGGTCACGGCCCATGCCGATCCGGCCCTGCAGACGTTGGTCGACCAGCTCAAGCTCCACCCGCCGACCTGGGACAGCTTCGGCGCGGGCTCGGTCCTGCGCTCCGGGGAGCCGGACCTCATCCAGGACATCACGCCGGAGGTGATCGACCGGATCAGCCGCAACGCGGAGCACCGGCGGATCGTCCAGGCGCTCCAGCCGCGCTCGCTGCTGGCCGTGCCGCTCCTGGCGCGGGACCGGCAGGTCGGGGCCTGGATCTTCCTGCGGTCCGCCAACGGCCAGCCCTTCGGCGAGGGCGACCTGCGGCTGGCCCAGACCCTCGGCCGCCGCGCCGCCCTGGCGATCGACAACTCGCGCCTCTATCTCCAGGCCGAGTCGGCCAACCGGTCCAAGGACCAGTTCCTGGCCTCGCTGAGCCACGAGCTGCGCACGCCGCTCACCCCGGTGCTGGTGCTCGTCTCGCGGCTGGAGCGGGACGGCGGTCTGAGCGACAGGCTGCGCCGCGACCTGGCGGTCATCCGCAAGAACATCGAGCTGGAGGCGCGGCTGATCGACGACCTGCTGGACCTCACCCGGATCGCCCGCGGCAAGGTGGAGCTGCGCCACGAGGTGACCGACGTCCACGTCCTGCTCGGGCATGCCATCCAGATCTGCGGCGCGGAGGCCGTCCAGGCCGGCCGGCTGGCCGTGGAGACCGACCTGCGGGCGCCGGACGCGCGGGTCTGGGCGGACGGCTCGCGCCTGACGCAGGTCTTCTGGAACCTGCTGAGCAACGCGGTCAAATTCACGCCCCAGGGGGGGACGGTGCGCGTGCGGACCTGGACCGAGGAGGTGGACAGGGACGCCGTCGTCGCCGACCGGATCGTGGTCGAGGTCTTGGACACCGGCGCCGGCATCGAGCCGGAGCTGCTGCCGCGGATCTTCACCGCCTTCGAACAGGGGGAGCTCGGCCGCTCGCGGGGCTTCGGCGGGCTGGGGCTTGGCCTGGCGATCAGCAAGGCCATCCTCGAGCTGCACGGCGGCAGCCTCTCGGTGGTCAGCGAAGGCCGGGGCCAGGGCGCCACCTTCACCGCGCGGATCCCGTTCCACCGCGAGCTCTTCGCCGCGAAGCCGGTGACGGAGGGACCGGCGCCGGACCCTGTCCCGCGGTCCGGCGCCGGCGAGCGGCCCCTGCGGATCCTCCTGGTCGAGGACCATGTGGACACGGCCGAGGCGCTCGCCGACCTGCTGCGCGACAGGGGCTACTCCGCGACCGTGGCCCACAGCCTCGCGGAAGCCCGGGAGGCGGTGACCGGCCAGGATGGGATGCCGGAGACTGGGGGCTTCGACCTGGTCGTCAGCGACCTCGGCCTGCCGGACGGCAGCGGCCTCGACCTGATGCGCGAGCTGTCCGGCCGCTTCGGCCTCCGGGGGATCGCCCTCTCGGGCTATGGCATGGAAGAGGACGTCCGCAAGAGCCGCGACGCTGGTTTCAGCCTGCACCTCACCAAGCCGGTGGGCCTCCAGGCCCTGGAGGAGGCGATCCACAGGGTGACGAGATAGACCAGCTTCCCGTTGTCCCGCCCGCAGTCGATTCCTGCACCTAGGTAAGACAATGCATAGAGGGTTATGCCGCGAGGATCGACGCTTGTGATGGATGGTGCCACTGGACAAGATTGAGACTTCGAACCGTTCCCTCTCCTTGACAGATCTCCTGAGTTGCCGCGCTGCCGAATCCGGCGGACGCGGCGCATATCTTTTTCTCGCGGAGGGCGGGGAGGAGTCGGGACGGCTCACCTGGACAGAGCTGGACAGGCGCGCGCGGGCGGTCGCGGCGGCGCTGGCGTCGTCCGTCTCCCCGGGGGAGCGCGCCCTGCTGCTCTTCCCGCCGGGGCTTGAGTTCGTCGTCGCTTTCTTCGGCTGCCTGTACGCCGGGGTGGTCGCGGTGCCGGCCTACCCGCCGCGCCCGGGCCGCGAGCAGCGGCTCCTGGCGATCTTGCGCGACGCCGCGCCGCGCCAGGTGCTCACTACCTCGGAGCTGCGCGCCGGGCTGGCCTCCCGGGTCGAGCGCCTGCCGGAGCTGGGGGCCTTGCCGTGGCTCGCCGTGGACGACCTGACGGCCGGCTCGTGGGAGGGGACCTCGCCGGAGCCGGACACCCCCGCCTTCCTCCAGTACACCTCGGGCTCGACCGCCCTGCCCAAGGGGGTGGTGGTCACCCACGCCAACCTCGCCCACAACTCGGCGATGATCCAGGCCGCCTTCGGCCAGGACGATGAGTCGGTCGTCGTCGGCTGGCTGCCCCTCTACCACGACATGGGGCTGATCGGGAACGTCCTCCAGCCGCTCTGGTCGGGAGGGCGCTGCGTCCTGATGTCGCCGGTGTCGTTTCTCCAGAGGCCGCGGCGCTGGCTGGAGGCGGTCAGCCGCTACCGCGCGACGACCAGCGGCGGGCCGAACTTCGCCTACGAGCTGTGCGTGAACAAGATCGGACCCGAGGACCGGGAAGGGCTGGACCTCGCGAGCTGGCGGGTGGCGTTCAACGGCGCAGAGCCGGTGCGCGCCGAGACCCTGGAGCGTTTCGCCGAGGCGTTCGGCCCCTGTGGCTTCCGGCGCGAGGCGTTCTACCCCTGCTACGGCCTCGCCGAGGGGACGCTGTTCGTCACCGGCGGCAGGCTGGGGGAGGGCTTCCGCGACCGGTCGCTGGACGCCGTGGCGCTGGAGCGCCACAAGGCGGTGCTGCTGGAGCGCCACGAAGCCATGCCGTCTGTTGGCGGCCGGCGGCTGGTGAGCAGCGGCGGTCCCTGGGCCGGACAGCGGGTGGCGATCGCGGACCCGGAGACCGGCGCCGCGCTGCGGGCCGGCAGGGTGGGGGAGATCTGGGTGCAGGGGCCGAGCGTGGCCCGCGGCTACTGGGGCAAGGACGAGGAGACGGCGCGGACGTTCGGCGCCTTCCTCGATTCGGGTGAAGGGCCGTTCCTGCGCACCGGCGACCTCGGGTTCGTCGCCGACGGCGAGCTGTTCGTCACCGGCCGGCTCAAGGACCTGATCATCC
>JBKKAU010000215.1:0-3359 GCA_046714475.1 Thermoanaerobaculia bacterium | reverse complement strand
GCCGAGCACCTCGCACCAGAGGGCAGCCAGCGTCTCCTCCACGGGAGTGCGGGGCGCCACCAGCGCGGCCACGTCGGGCCGCGCGCTGGAGGGCGCGGGCAGCGCGCGACGGTCGACTTTTCCGTGCGCGGTGAGGGGGAGGTGGTCGAGCACCACGAAGGCGGACGGCACCATGTACTCGGGGAGCCGTTCGCGCAGGAAGCGGCGCAGCCCGTCGGGGCCGGCCCCCTCCCCCTGGCGGACGACATAGGCCACGAGCCGCTTTCCGGCAGGCTCATCGCGGGCGATCACCACCGCCTCGCGGACCTCGGGGTGGCTCGCCAGCGCCGCCTCGACCTCGCCGATCTCGACGCGGATGCCGCGCAGCTTGACCTGGCGGTCGGCACGGCCGAGGAACTCGATGGCGCCATCGGCACCATCGGCGCGCTGGCGCGCCAGGTCGCCGGTGCGGTAGAGGCGGGCGCCCGGCTCGCCGGAGAACGGATCGGGCAGGAAGCTCTCGGCGGTGCGGTCGGGCTGGCCGAGATAGCCCCGGGCCACGCCCAGGCCGCCCACGTACAGCTCGCCGACCGCGCCCGGCGGCACCGGCTGGAGGCGGCGGTCGAGCACCCACCCCTGGGTGTTGGGCAGCGGCGCGCCGATGGGCACCGGCTCCTCGTCCCGGGCGACCCGATGGCCGGTAGCGTAGACCGCCGTCTCGGTGGGACCGTAGAGGTTCCACAGCCCGCTTCCCCCCCGGCTGCGGACGAGCAGGCGGTCGGCCAGATCGCGGGACAGGGCCTCGCCGCCGGTCATCAGCAGCGCCCGCTCCTTGCCTTCCCAGCCGCCTTCGAGCAGCAGCCGCCAGGTGACCGGCGTGGCCTGCATGACCGTGGCGCCGGACTCGAGCAGCAGGGCCGCGAGGCGGGCGCCGTCGGTCATCGCCTCGCGGGGCGCGACCGCGATCCGCCCGCCCACGGTCAACGGCAGGAGAAGCTCGACCAGGGCGATGTCGAAGGCGGGAGTGGTGACCGCCAGCAAGACGTCGTCCGGCCCGAAGCCGGTCCAGCGCCGCAGCGAGGCGATCAGGTTGGAGAGCGCCCGGTGCGGGACCTGGACCCCCTTCGGCCTGCCGGTCGAGCCGGAGGTGTAGAGCACGTAGGCCAGGTTCGCGGGGTCGGCCGCGGCGGCAAGGTCGCCCTCCGGCCAGGACGCGGCACCCTCCTGATCGGTCTCCTCATCGACCAGCACCGTCGCGCCGGCGTCCTGGATCACCTGCTTGCGGCGCGCCAGCGGATGGCCGGGGTCGAGCGGCAGGAAGACGGCGCCCGCCTTGAGCACCGCCAGCAGCGCGACCGGCAGGTCCAGCGAGCGTTCCATGCTGACGGCGACCCGCACCTCGGGGCCGGCGCCCAGGGAGAGCAGGTGGCGCGCCAGCCGGTTGGCGCGGGCGTTGAGCGCGGCATAGGTCAGCGCCTCCGCCTCGAAGGTCACAGCTACGGCGTCGGGGGTCCGCGCCGCCTGCTCCTCGATGAGCCGATGGACCGGGAGGTCCGGGAAACCCCGGAGGTCATCGGCCGTGTCGTTCCATCCGGCGAGCTGCCCGTGCTCCGTCTGCGTCAAGAACGGCAGATCGGAGACCGGCCGCTCGGGCTCGCGCAGGGCGGCTCCGAGGAAGAGCTGGAAGCGCTCGGCCAGACGCTCCGCGGTGGCGCGGTCGAACAGGTCGAGGTTGTACTCGATCGAGCCGGCGAGGCTGTGCCCGTCGTCGCTCAGGAAGAGGCTGAGGTCGAACTTGGCGGTGCTCGCCAGGTTTCCGACCGGGCCCATGGTCAGCCCGCCGGGCAGCGGCGTACCGCCGGCGGGCTGCAAGGCGTAGAGGCCGAACATCGCCTGAAACAGCGGCGACCGCGAGAGGTCGCGCTCCGGCTGGACGGCCTCGACGACGTGCGCGAACGGCAGGTCCTGGTGGGCGAACGCCGCGAGCGCGGTCCGCCGCACGCGGCCGAGCAGCGCGCGCAGACCGGGCTCGCCCGCGAGGTCGACGGGCAGCGCCAGGGTGTTGGCGAAGAAGCCGATCAGCGGCTCGATCTCGGCGCGGTCGCGGCCGGCGACCGGCGCGCCGACCGACACGTCCTCCTGACCCGCCCAGCGGCCGAGCACCGCGGCCCAGACGGCGAGCAGCGCCATGAAGCGGGTCGCCCCCTGGGAGCGCGCGAGAGCGGTCAGGGGCTCTACCACTTCCGGGGCCAGGCCCAAGGGCACGGCGTCGCCGCGCCAGGTCTGGACCGGCGGGCGCGGCCGGTCGGTGGGCAGCTCCAGCGGCGGCGCGCCGGCCAGGGCCTCGCGCCAGAACGCCGCCTGCTCCTCCAGCACCTCCGGCCGCAGTCGGCGGCGCTGCCAGACCGCGTAGTCGGCATACTGGATGCGCAACGCCGGCAACGGCGACGGCCGGCCGGCCTGGAACGCGCCATAGAGGGCTGTCATCTCCCCCACCAGGAGGTCGAGCGACCAGCCGTCTCCTACAATGTGGTGCATGGCCAGCAGCACTACGTGATCGTCGGGCGCCAGCCGGAGCAGCAGCGGCCGGAGCAGCGGCCCGCGCTCCAGGTCGAACGGCCGCATCGACTCCTCGTGCAGCAGGCGAAGGGGCTCGTCCTCGCGCTCCAACCCTGACAGGTCGACCACGGGGACGGCATAGGCCTCCGGCGCCGGAGCGATCGCCTGAGCCGGCCGGCCGGCCACCTCCACGAACGTGGTGCGGAGCGCCTCGTGGCGGCGGACGGTCTCGAGCAGGGCACGGGTCAGCGCCGGCACGTCGAGGGAACCCGTCAGCCGCCTGGCGACCGGCAGGTTGTAAGCTGGCGAGCCCGGCTCCAGCCGGTCGAGGAACCAGAGGCGCTCCTGGGCGAAGGAGAGCGGCAGCGGCGAGCCGTCGCGCGGTATCGGCGCGATGGGCTCGATCGGTGCCATGTCCACCCCAACCATAGCGGGCTTTTTTTCTCGGACACGGGCGGCGAGGCCGGCGACGGTCGGCTCCTCGAACAGGGCGCGCACCGGCATCTCCACCCCGAAGCGGTCGCGGACCCGCGAGATCACCTGGGTGGCGAGCAGCGAGTGCCCGCCGAGGTCGAAGAAGTTGTCGAGGACACCCACACGCTCGGCGCCGAGCAGCTCGGCCCAGACCTCCGCCAGCTCGGTCTCGACCGGGTCTCGCGGCGCCTGGTAGGCCCCTTCGGAGCGGGCGGAGTCCGGCGCGGGCAGGGCGGCGCGGTCCACCTTGGCGTGCGGCGTGAGCGGCTGCGCGGCGAGCGTCACGAAGGCGGACGGCACCATGTACTCGGGGAGCCGGTCGCGCAGGAACTGGCGCAGCCTGGGCA
>JBKKAU010000214.1:0-6962 GCA_046714475.1 Thermoanaerobaculia bacterium | reverse complement strand
GGAGGGAGGCGCGGCGCGCCTCCCTCCTGGGCGCTCACTGGGCGATGCGCTGCTGCTGCTCGAAGCCGCAGCAGTTCGGCTCGATGCAACTCGTCCAGACGCCGCCCGCGGCCTGCCTCAAGTCTTCCCGGGGCAGCTCCCGGTCGAGGCGCAGCAGGGTGTCGCGGTGGATCTCCAGCTTCTTGTCGCGCTTTTTCATCTCGGTCCTCCTTGGGTCTTCGTCAGAAAGATCAACACTCGGTACACGCCGAGTCGCAGCCGGTCCAGACGATTCCTACGTTGTCGACGTTCTGGTACCCGCCGCGGGCGTTGGCGAGGGCGGCTGCGGCGACCTCCCGGGGATCGAGGCGGCGGACGGTTTCACGGTCAAGGCGGAGCTTCTTACTGAGCTTCTTCATGTCGAATCCTTTCTGTGCAGCGTAAGACGTTCCAGGCGCGGCGCGCCCTCACCTCAAAGTCCCGCTAGGCGATACGCTGTTGCTGCTCGAAGCCGCAGCAGTCCGGCTGAATGCAGCTCGTCCAGCCGCCGCCCGCGACCTTCCTCAGGTCCTCCCGGGGCAGCTCCTGGTCAAGGCGCAGCAGGGTGTCGCGGTGGAGCTCCAGCTTCTTGTCACGCTTTTTCATTTGTTTCTCCTCGAGTCGTCGTGCGGACGATCAGCACTCGGTGCATTCCGACATGCACCCGGTCCAGTCGATTCCCACGTTGTCCGCGAGCCGGTTTCCGCCGCGGGCGTTGGCGAGGGCGGCCGCGGGGACCTCCCGGGGATCGAGGCGAAGGACGGTCTCGCGGTCGAGGCGCAGTTTCTTATTGAGCTTTTTCATGTCGTTCTCCTCAGGATTGGTCGATCAGCACTGGGTGCAGTCGGACAGGCACCCAGTCCATGCCTTGCCCAATTCCGCCCGCTCGAGCCCGCCCTGGGCCTTGCCGAGCTCGGCCGTAGACATCTCCCGCAAATCGAGACGGCGGACGGTCTCACGGTCGAGACGCAGCTTCTTGCTGAGCTTCTTCATGCAGAATCCTTTCTGTGGAACAGTGGGAGCATCCCACGCTTCTCTTCTATGGTGCCACGGTCGCGGAAGCCAGGGACAGTGGGCGGACTGAACTAAGGAAGAGTCGGTCCCATTCCGGCTCGACCGGCGAGACCGCGGCCAGCAGGGCGAGCGCGGCTCCGGCCGCCCCTTCCAGGAGCGCGGGGTCGTCCCTCCAGCTCTGCTCGCCCGAGCCGTCGGAGGCCCAGGACCGGAAGCCCGCGACGCCCAGGCCCGGCTGGCGGAAGCCCAGGGCGCTCTCGTACCAGGAGCGCGCCGCCGCGGCCAGCCGCTCCTCGCCGGTCGCCTGGTACAGCCGGTTGAAGAGGTGGGCGACGCCGCCGGCGCCATGACAGAGCCCCGGGTCCATCACCCGGGTGAGGTGCGCCGGCCGCGCCGCCGCGGAGATCGCGGTCTCCCGGGCGGCCCGTTCCCAGGCCGGGTCGCCGGCCGCGCGCGCCGCGATCCACAGCGCCGTCGACACGCCCAGGTCGCCGTAGCACCAGGCCAGCCGCGAAGGCTGAGGCTCGCGGCCGGGGAAGAAGAAGTGCGGGAACTGGTAGGGGCTCTCCGGCCCCTGCCGGCGGTCCAGCAGCCAGGTCACGGCCCCTTCGAGCAGCGGCGCCGCCGTGGCGGCGGCGACCCCCGCCTGGCAGGCGGCGCCGAGCAGGGCGATGATGCCGGCGGCGCCGTGCGACGCCCCGAGGTTGTAGAGACCTTCGGGGAACAGCGCGCGCTGGTACTCGGGCAGGGTCTCCGGCGGGCTGAACCAGGCGGTCCCTGGCATCCCCCGGGAGTCCCGCTCGGCCTTTTCGGCCAAGCGGTCGACCACCTGCTCCAGGCAGGCCGCGGCGGTCGGCCGGGGCAGCCCTTCGAGGGCGTAGATCCCCAGGCCCACCAGGCCGTTGATCAGGTCGTATTCGCCCGGCCAGGGGGACTGGGAGAGGGCGTCGAGCAGGGCCTCGTCGACCCCGAGGTTGGACTCCTCCTCGGACTCGAAGAGGCGCCCCTCCAGGTGCTCGGTGACCCAGGCGATGCCCGTGAACCCGGTGAACAGGCTGTCGCTCATCGGCACCGCGGCCACCGCTTCGGAGGACCGGTCGAGGAGTGCGAGCGTCGTCTCGGCATGATCCTCGAAGTCGACGCCGCCGGCGTTCCGGTCCAGGGCGAGATAGGCGTAGAGCAGCGCGTAGCCCGCGTCCCCGGCGGCGAGCGAAGCCTTCCAGGCGGTCTCCGCCTCGGGGCTCATGGGCATGGGCAGCCAGCCGGTGGCGATGGGGAGCGCGAGGCTTACGGCTTCGACCGCCTCCCGGGCCCGCGCCGCGAGGTCTCCTTCGAGCAGAGGATGCCAGTCCGACATGGCCGCATTCTAACCGCCTGCAACCTTCTGCAACCTCCTGCCCGGGGGCTCCGGCCGCGTCCTCTAGAAGTAGGACCGCAGCTCGCCGCGCCGCCGGACGTCCAGGGTGGCGCAGTGGAAAGAGCCGCCGAAGGCGTTGAAGTGGACGAAGTTGCAGGGGATCGGCTTGAAGCCCCAGTCGCGCATCTTGCGGATCGTCGCCTCCTCGTGCCGCTCGACCATCACCCGCTCCTCGTCGAGCATGAAGACGTTCATGCTGATCCAGGCGCTGCTCATGTACAGCGGATAGGCGGCGGGCCGGCAGGGCTCCGGCGCCTCCAGCACGTCCCACGAGTGGAACATCGGCGGGATCCGCCGCAGCCGCTCGCGGTTGACCAGCAGCTTGCCGGGGGCGAGCGGCATGAAGGTGGCGTCGATGTGCATCGGATGAGTGTCGTGGATCTCGATCTCGTGGATACGGTAGCGGTCGCCCAGATGGCGGCGCAGCCACTCGATGCCGAACCGGTTGGTGACGTGGCTCTGCTGGGCGAAGAGGTCGCGGCCGCAGCGCACGAAGTCGGCGGCGTCGAAGGTCGGCTCGAGCTCGGTGATCACGGAGTCGAATTCGGTGCCTTCGTCGCCCGGCTCCCAGCCCGGCTTGTAGAGGTCGTCGTTGAGCTGCGGCTTGGGGGCCGCGGTCCAGCGCGCGCCGCGCCGGAAGTACTCCTTGAGCAGCGGCCGGTAGGCGTGGATCTCGAAGTAGCGGGAGCGCCAGGCCATGGGCGCTTCGATGATCTCGTCGCCGATCACCAGGAGCAGGTCGCGCGGCATGGCGGCATAGAGGCCGCCGGCGGTCGACCACTCGGGAGTCGCGTACGGCTTCGCGAAGTCCAGCGGCTCCGGCCGGCGGACGGTCACCCCTTCAGCTTCGAGGATATGGACGAGCTCTTCGAGGTCGCGCCGCGCCGCCGCCACCAGCTCGGGGGGGAACGGCTTGCCGCCCTGCTGCTGGAAGAGCGGCCAGTGCTCGGTCGGCATGGTGGCCTGGAGCGAGCTGTCCCACGACGGCACCGCGGCCCCGTCGACCACCCCGACCACCACCTCTTCAAGGAGGTCCCACTCGTTATAAGCGCAGACGGCCGGGGCCGCCTGTGGCTTGGCAATGACTTCGTGCGGATACGCGAGGGTCTCCTGCACTTCCATCTCCTTTAAAACGCTAAGGTTGACCGCAGCCCGCGGTACACCGGAGGCGTCTAAGCTCAAGGGTGCTTGGCGATGTGGAAAGGGAGACGTGAGGGGCTTGACCAGGCGGCGGAGCTGCTTGAGCACCGGTTCATCGCCGCTTCAGTCCCTCTTGGTCGACATCCATTGCCATCAGACGCGAGAAATCATCATGGGTATCCACGTCCACCTCACCGCCCCGGAAGGGTAGGAAGTGCGTTTCTGAAGCGTATCTCTCGATCACCTGCTTTGCGCCGGCCTCTCCTTCGAGCCGTGCCAACTCGGCGAAGAGCGGCCTGCTGAACAACGCCGGCACGCCGAAGCTCCCGCCATACGTCGAGGCGATGACGGGTCTGCGGGTGACGCGGTGCGCCGCGGCGAGGCCAGAAATGACGTCGGCAGCGACGTGAGGTTGGTCGCACGTCATGAAGACGGCTGCCGCTGTGTCCGGGTCCGTACCGAGAAGACCTTCGAGCCCCGCGACGATCGACGATGCCATCCCGGTCTCCCAACGGGGATTCAATGCTTCCCGCACGTCGAGCCCCTCCAACTCGCGTCGTGACAGCTCCGCGTAGGCGCCTGTGACCACGATGACGGGAGAGCACCCCGCGTCCAACGCGGCCAGTGCGGCGTGCCGGAGCAGGCTTTTGCCGCGGAATTGAAGGATCTGCTTAGGGCTACCCATGCGGGAGGAGGACCCCGCCGCCAGGATCACTGCGCCGACGCGCAGCGTGCTGTCTTCGACCGTCATGCCGCCATCCCAGGCACAACCTGCTCCTCCGTTGAGGCGACGCACTCGCCGTCCTCTGGACTGCCGTGAATGGAGCCCCGGCGCTCGCGCAACATTCCGCCGCGCCGCCCGTCCAGCACCGCGCGCATCTCCGCGAGGATCGACAGCGCGATCTCGGCGGGACCGTTCGCGCCGATGTCCAGACCGGCCGGCGAATGAAGGCGTGACATTTCTTCCCTCGCTGCCAATTCCCTCAGCATCCGTTCGGTCCGCTTTCGGGGACCCATGACTCCGATATAGCGAGCGGGTGAGGCCAGAAGAAATCTGAGCAACGCCATGTCGTGCGAGTAGTTGTGCGACATCAGAAGCGCCATCGTGCGCGGCGTGATGCCGACATGCGCGCCGACGTCTTCGGGGCGCGAGAGTGTGACCCGGTCAGCGATGGCAAAGCGGGAACGGCTCGCCGGGCGGGCTTGTGGATCGACGACCTCAGTCTGCCACCCCAGCTCACGCGCGAGCTCGACGACCGGCAACGCGTCGTGCCCGGCCCCGAAGACGACGAGCGGGACGGGCGGCAGGAGCGTTTCTATGAATACCTTTACGGCAACGCCGTCGAAATCATAGATGCGAGCGCCGGATGTCAACCCGCCGCGCGTCAGCGCTCGCACCTCGCTCTCGAGCATCGCGGCCATCTCGCCGCTCAACTTCTCGTGCCTGACGCTCCCGTCCTCATCAATGAAGAGGCGCGCTCCGGCTTCGATTCGCGCAGCGCATTGATACACGCTTGCTATCAGTACCGGAGCGGCGTCAAGCCGTACTTCGCAAGAACGTCTCAGCGCCTCGATGTAAAGCGAACCGGGGGCGAGCGGCTCCACCAGCACGCGCACCGTGCCGTTGCAGCCGAGCCCCAATCCCCAGGCCATCTCGTCGCTTGTCGAGGCGGTGTTGTACTCGACGAGCTTCGCCGCGCCCGTTCGCAGGACAAGCTTCGCGTGCTCGATGACGTCGCTTTCGAGGCACCCGGCGCTGATCGTACCGGTACTGATTCCCGCTTCGCAGACCAGCATCCGCGCACCCGGGCGACGGTAGGAAGACCCTTCGACGCTCACGACTGTCGCCAAGGCGCACCGTTCGCCCCTGACGTTCGCCGCGTCGAACGCTTCGACCAAGGCTCGCACTTCGTTCATCAATGACCCCCAGTTCGCTTACAGCAGCTTGTCCGGCGTAATCGGCAGGTCCCTGATGCGCCTCCCTGTGGCATGGAAGACGGCGTTGGCGATGGCCGCCGGGATGCCGACCATCCCGAGCTCGCCCATGCCTTTGACGCCGAGCGGGTTGACGATCGTGTCGTCTTCCTCGACGAACATCGTCTCGATCATGTGGACGTCCGCGTTGACGGGGACGTGATAGTGCTGGAGGTTCGGGTTCATGATCCGTCCGTAGCGGTGATCGATCTCGGTGGCCTCCTGCAGCGCCATCCCGATGCCCCAGACCACGCCGCCGATCTCCTGGCTGTGGGACGCCTTGGGGTTGATGATCCTGCCGCAGGCCGTGACCTCGATGGCGCGCGTGACGCGGATGATCCCCAGGTCCGGGTCCACCTTCACCTCGATGAACTGCGCGCCGTGCGCCAGCAGCGCGTACTTCTCGCGCTCCGGCGACGGGCGCGCCTCGAACGTCTCGGTGACCTCGGTGAGGCCGTTGCGCCTCATGACTTCGGCAACGTCGACGAAACGTGACGGGTCGCTTTTGAGCCGCAGCCGGCCGTCGAGCATCTCCACGTCCGCGGCGGCAGCGGCGCGCAGCGGCGAATCCGCTTCGCGGTTGGCGAGCGATAACAACCTCGCGCCGACCGCCAAAGCCGCGCCGTACACGGCCGAGCCGACGCTCGACGTCGTCTGAGAGCCTCCCTGCGACGGCGCCCGCGGGAACCTGGTGTCGCCGAGCTCGTACTTCACCTGCTCCGGTGTCAGCCCCAGGTACTCGGCGGCGATCATGGTCATCACCGTATAGGTCCCGGGGCCGATGTCGCTGGTCGCGCTGGTGACGTGCGCCGTCCCGTCGGCACGCAACGTGATTCTGGCGCTGGCGGGCCTCTGGAACGCGCCCCAGACGCCGGTGGCCGTTCCCCAGCCGACCAGCCACCGCCCGTCCCGCATCGAGCGGGGCTCGAGCTTGCGGTCCTTCCACCCGAACTTCTCCGCTCCGAGCCTGTAGCACTCCCGCAGCGCCTTGCTCGACCACGGCTTTCCGCTCTCGGGGTCCACCTCGGCGTAGTTGATGAGGCGCAGCTCCAGCGGATCGATCTTCAGCTCGTACGCCAGCTCGTCCATCGCGCATTCGAGCGCGAACATGCCGCTGACGGCGCCCGGCGCGCGCATCCAGGTCGGCGTGTTGAGGTCCGTGTCGGTAATCTTCAGCGGCGCGAAAAGGTTCGGGCACGCGTACACCTGGCGCGTGAAACCTGTGGTCCCGTCCGAGAACTCCTCGAAGGAGGAGGTGTTGTGCACGGCCTCGTGGATCATCGCGGAGAGCTTCCCGGACCGCTCCGCGCCGAGCGCGACCTTCTGGATCGTGTACGGACGGTAGCCGTGGCCGGTGAACATCTGCGTGCGCGTGTAGACAACCTTGACCGGACGCTTG
>JBKKAU010000213.1:0-11503 GCA_046714475.1 Thermoanaerobaculia bacterium | reverse complement strand
GCCGAAGGCATGCCGGCTCTCCGGCTCCGCGACTGCGCCTCCCACCGGCGTCGGCGCGGCGAAGCCTGCCAGCTCGCGCCGCCAGAACGCCTCGGCCGCGCGCGGGTCGCGCCGCAGCAGCCACTCGATGTAGTCGCGGAACGGCCGCGCCGGAGGCAGAGTAGGGGCCATCCCGCCGAGGAAGGCCGCGTACGCCGCGAAGAGCTCCGGCAGCACCAAGCCGACCGACCAGCCGTCGAGGAGCAGATGGTGCTGGGTCCACATCAGGCTCCAGAGCCGGTCCTCCAGGCGGACGAGGAGGAGCCGGAAGAGCGGCGCGGCCTCAAGGTCGAAACCGGCCCGGCGGTCGGCGTCATGACGCTCCTCGAGAAGGCGCTGCCGCTCGCCGGCGGCGACCCCGCGCCAGTCCTCCTCGCTCCAGGGCAGCTCCACCCGCCGGTGCACCACCTGGTGCGGGTGCTCCATCTCCTGCCAGTGGAACGACGTGCGGAGCACCGCGTGCCGCTCGGTGAGCTGCTCCCAGGCCCGCCGCAGCGCCGCGGGGTCGAGGTCGCCCTCCAGGGTCCAGGCGACCTGCACCACGTAGGCGTCCCCTTCGGCGTAGAGGCTCTCGAAGAGCATCCCCTCCTGAAGGGGCGACAGGCGGTAGACGTCCTGGATGCCCTGCGTCATCGGCGCCGGCCTCCGCGTCCCTGGAGGTTGCCGAGCAGGCGGTCGAGCGACTTCTGGTCCAGGGCCGCCGCCGGGAAGTCAGACGGGGTGAAGCCGCCCGCGTCCGGGGCCAGGCAGTGGTCGATCAGCGTTCGCAAGGCGGCGAGGAGACCCTCCGCCAGCCGCTCGGCCGTGTCGCGGCGGTGCCGCCGCTCGCCGTAGCTCCAGCTCACCGTCAGGCGGCCGTCGCGCACCCAGGCGTTGACCTCGAACCGGTAGGGGCGGACCGCGCGCGGGCCGCGGGGCAGGCCCGGCGGCTCGGGGTGGCCCGCGAAGAGGGCCGCGCCGCCGAGGAGGAGGTCGATCTGGCCGAGGTAGTTGAAAGAGATCTCGGGCGCCGGCGCCGGGAAGCCTTCGCCGCGCAGGTGGCGCAGGACACCGTAGCCGAGCCCGCGGTGGGGCACGCGCCGCAGCGCCTCTTTGGCCGCCTTGACGGTCTCGCCCGGCCCGTGCGTGTTCCGCAGGTCGAGCCAGACCGGGTGGACCGTGGTGAACCAGCCCACGGTCCGCGACAGGTCGATCCCTTCGGCTCCCGCGAAGACCGGCTCGCGGCCGTGCCCTTCGACGTCGACCTGGAGCGCCCGCTCGCCGGTCCAGCCGCCGACCGCCTCGACGAGCGCCGCCAGGAGCAGCTCTTCGGGGCGCGTCTGGTAGGCGCGGTGCGCGTCCTTGAGGAGCGCGCGGGTCAGGGCCGCATCAAGGGAGACGGTGACGGCTCGGCTCGTGGCTTCGACGTCATCGCCCTCCTCGCGGTCGAGGGGGAGAGACGCGCGCCCGGCCGCGGCGTCCGCCTGGGCGCGCCAGAACGGGATCTCCCGCGCCGCCTTGGGCGATCCCGCGTACGCCTCCAGCGTCCCGGCCCAGCGCGAGAACGGGGTGGTCGCCGGGGGCAGGCGCACGTCCTCGCCGCCGAGGTAGGCCCGTTCGAAGTCCTCGAGGAGCACCCGCCAGGAGACGGCGTCGATCGCCAAGTGGTGGATGATCAGCAGCAGCATCTCCGTCTTCCCGGACTCGACGAGCGCGGCGCGGACCACGCTTCGCCCCAGGTCGAGGCTCCCCTGGAGCGAGTCCGCCGCCGCCGCGAAGGCCGCCTCCCGCGCCGCGGCGGGCAGGGCGGACAGGTCCAGCCGGGTGAGCGGCACCGGCCCGCCGGGCGCGTCCACCCTCTGCGTCCACTCCCCGTCGCTCTTTTCGAAGCGCAGCCGCAGGGCGTCGTGGCGGTCGAGGAGGACGCCCAGCGCGCGCTCCAGACTGGCGGCTTCGAGCGGCTCGCGCGGGGTGAGGAGGACCGACATGTTGAAGCGGTGAGGCTCGGCCGGATCGCGCTCGAAGAAGGCGCGCTGGATGGGGGTGAGCGGCGCCGGGCCTTCAACCGCGACGGTACCGGCCTCGCCGCCGGTCGCCACGGCGACCGCCGCCAGCGCCGCGACCGTGGGGTGCTCGAAGACCTGCCGCGGCGTGACCTGGAGGCCGGCTTCGGCGGCGCGTGCCACCACCTGGATGCTCAGGATCGAGTCGCCCCCCAGCTCGAAGAAATCGTCGTTCACTCCTACGCGCTCGACCCGCAGCACCTCGGCCCAGATGCGGGCGAGGGCCTCCTCCGCGGAGCTGCGCGCGCCCTCCGCCGTCTCCTTCAACTCCGGCTTGGGGTCGATCCGCGCCAGGGCCCGGCGGTCGACCTTGCCGGCGGGGGACAGCGGCAGCGCGTCGAGGAAGACCCAGGCGGCCGGGACCATCCAGGCGGGGAGCGACTGGGAGAGGAAGCCGCGCAGCCCGCCGGCCTCGGGCCTCTCCCCGGCGGGCACGACATAGGCCACGAGGTGGTCCTCGCGGCCGCCGTCCTTGATAACGGAAGCGTCGCGCACGGCGGGGTGGCGGACGAGCGCGGTCTCGACCTCGCCGCACTCGACCCGGTGCCCGCGGATCTTGACCTGGTGGTCGATGCGGCCGAGGAACTCGATCTCGCCGTCCGGCCGCCGGCGCGCCAGGTCGCCGGTGCGATAAAGGCGCGCGCCCGGCCGCGATGAGAAGGGGTGGGGGAGGAAGCGCTCGGCCGTGAGGCCGGGCCGGCGGAGATAGCCGCGCGCCACCCCGGCGCCGCCGAGCCAGAGCTCCCCGGGCACGCCGGGCGGCACGAGCCGTCCCAGGCGGTCGACGATGTAGGCTTCGGCGTTGGCGATCGGGCGGCCGATGGGCGGCCCCTGCTCGCCGGCCCCTTCGAAGGTGGTGAGGAAGACCGTGGTCTCGGTGGGTCCGTAGGCGTTCAGGAATCGGCGGCCTGCCGACCAGCGGGCCGCGATCCCGGGCGGGCAGCGCTCCGCGCCCGCGAGCACGGTGCGCAGGGCGGGAAAGTCCCCTTCCGGGATCGTGGCGAGGAAGGACGGCACCACGGCCATTTCGGTGATCCGCAGCCGGCGCAGCTCGTCCGCCAGCCCCGGCCCGGAGAGCAGGGTGTCGCGTGACAACACGAACACCGTGCCTCCAGCCAGCAGGGTGGGGAAGACCTCCAGGACCGAGGCGTCGAACGACGGCGAGGTCGTCTGCGGCACCCGGCTCTCCGGACCCAGATCCAGGAGGCGGCGCGCCTCGAGCAGGAAGCTGACCAGCCCACGGTGGAGGGTCACGACCCCTTTAGGTTGGCCGGTGGAGCCGGAGGTGTAGATGATGTAGGCGGCGCGCTCACCCCCTGCCGAAGCGAGGGGCGGCGGTGCCTCCCCCCCTGGGCGGGCGGGAGGTAGGGAGAGGGGGAGGTCAGGAGGGGGGTTCTTTTCGATCTCCACCACCTCGCACCCGACCGGCACCGGCAATGTTTCCAACAACCTTTGCCTCGAGACCAGCACCGACACCCGGGAGTCCTCCATCAGGAAGCGCAGGCGCTCGGCGGGGTACTCGGGGTCGAGCGGCACCCAGGCGCCGCCGGCCCTCCAGACGCCGATCATCGCGGCGATCAGGTCGGGCGAGCGTTCCAGGCAGAGGCCGACCGGGACCTCGGGTCCCACGCCGAGCTCGCGGAGCCGGCGGGCGAGGCGGCCGGACTTTTCCCAGAGCTCGCGGTAGCTCAAGGCGGCGCCGTCCGGCCCGACGACCGCGGGCGCATCTCCCCGCTCCGCCGCGACCTTCTCTAGAAGGATGTCGATCGGGAGGTCCGGCGCCGGCGCGGTGGGGCCGACCGACTCCATGAGGACGCGGCGGCGCCCGGCGTCATCGAGGAGCGAGAGATCCTCCAGCGGGCGGTCGAGGCTGGCCGCCATCCCTTCGAGCAGGGTGCGGAAGCCGTCGAGGAGGCGCTCCGCCGTCTCCAGGTCGTAGCGCCGGCGGTCCCAGCCGAGGCGGAGCTGCAGGCCCTGGAAGGGGACGACCGAGAGGTTGAGCGCATAGTTGGTGCGTTCGAAGACCTCCAGGTCGCGCACCTCCAGCCCGTCCCGGCCCTGTTGGAGAGAGGCGTCGCGCGGATAGTTCTCGAAGGCCACCAGGGTCTGAAAGAGCGGCTCGCCCGGCCGTACGCCGCTCCATTTCTGGACCTCGGAGAGCGGGCTGTGCTCGAAGCGCCGCAGCTCCAGGAGCTGCTCCTGCAGCCGCCGCAGCCAGGCCGCCAGCTCTTCGCGCTCCTCGATCCGCACCCGCACCGGCAGGGTGTTGATGAACAGGCCGACCATCGACTCGGAGCCGCGCAGGTGGGGCGGCCGGCCGGAGACGACGGTGCCGAAGACCACGTCCTCCTCGCCGCCGGCGCGCGCCAGCAGGAGCGCCCAGGCGGCCTGGACCACGGTGCCGAGGGTGACCCCGGCGCGCCGCGCCGCCTCCTCCAGCGCCTCGGAGGTCGCGGGCGGCAGACCCAGGATCCGTTCCTCGTAGGAGGGCGTGCCCCGGACGACCAACGCGGAGGAAGCGGAGGTCAGGGGCAGCGGCGTGGGGGTCGTGAAGCCGTCGAGCGTCCGCCGCCAGAAGGCTTCGGCCTCCGCCAGGTCCTGCGTCTCCAGCCAGGCGATGTAGTCGACGTAGGGCCGCGAGGGGGGCAGCCCGGAGGCGCCCGCGTAGCCGGCGAAGACCTCCTGCAGGACCCGCGCGAGCGACCAGCCGTCCAGCAGCAGGTGATGGTGGCTCCACAGGAATCGCCAGGTGCGCTCGCCGAGCCGCACCAGGGCGATGCGCAGGAGCGGCGGCCGGCCGAGGTCGAACCCGAGGCGGCGGTCGGCGTCGATCAGCGCCTCGAAGCGCGCCGCCTGCGCCTCTTCCGGCAGCCCGCGCCAGTCCTCCTCGCGCCAGGGGACCTCAGCCTGGCGGTAGACCACCTGCACCGGGCGTTCGACCTCCTCCCAGTGGAATCCGGCGCGCAGCACGGGATGGCGCGCCACGGCCGCCTCCCACCCGCGGCGCAACGCCGCCGGGTCCAGCTCGCCCACCAGCGTGCAGAGGGCCTGCTCCACGTACTGGCCCGAATCCGGATCGCTCAGGCTGTGGAACAGCATCCCCTCCTGGAGAGGGGAGAGGCGGTAGATGTTCTCGATGGGGTTCATCTCCGCCTTCCGCCAATCTTTCCCAGGAGCCGGTCGAGCTGGTCGGCTTTCAGCCCGGCGTGCGGGAAGTCCACGGGCGTGTGGCCGGACGCCTCGCCCCCCAGGCAGTGGGCGATCAGCCCACGCAGGTGGTCGAGCGCCGCCGCCGCCAGCCGCTCCACCGTCTCCTGGAGGTAGCGCCCGCGGTCGTAGATCCAGACCAGGCGCAGCTCGCCGTCCAGCACCACGGCGTCGATGGCCAGCGGATGCGGGCGCGGATTGCGCGGATCGCTGGCGCCGCCTCCCGGCTCGGCCGCCAGCCGGAACGGGCCGGAGCTTGCCATGGGGTCGTCCGTCCGCCCCAGGTAATTGAAAGAAACGTCGGGGCGCGGCTGGCGGCGCAGGGCGGTGGCCTCGCCGTCCGCGAGGTGGCGGAGGATGCCGTAGCCGATGCCGCGCCGGGGCACCCGCCGCAGCCGCTCCTTGACCGCCTTGAGCGACTCGCCGGGGCCGCCCTCCCCGCGATCCGGCAGCTCCAGCCGAAGCGGCCAGGTGGAGGTGAGCCACCCGACCGTGCGCGACAGGTCCACGTCGTCGAACAGCCGCTCGCGGCCGTGCCCCTCCATGGCGAGGACGACCATCCGCTCACCGCGGTATTCGGACAGGCGCTCGCCGCGCCAGCCCGCCAGGGCCTCGGCGACCGCGGTCAGCAGCACCTCCTCGGTCCGCACCGGCCAGGCCTCGGGCACCTCGGAGAGGAGCCGCCGGGTCTCCTCGGCGTCGAGCCGCGCCTCCACCCGGCCGGCCGCGCCTTCGAGTGGAGGACCCCCCAGGGAGCCAACGAGGTCGACCGGCAGCGGCGCGGCGTGGCCTCCGGCCTCGCGCCAGACGTCCAGCTCCTGGCGCAGCTCGGCGGTGCGGGCGTACTCGCGGAGCCGCTCGGCCCAGCGCCGGAACGACGTGGTCTTGGGAGGCAAGGGGAGCCCCGCCGCCGCGGCGCGCAGGTCGGCGAGCAGGACCGGCCAGGAGACGCCGTCCACCACCAGGTGATGGGCGGCGAGGAGGAGCCGCGCCGGACGTCCGGGACCCGCCTCGAAGAGCGCGGCGCGCAGGAGCGGGCCGCGCTGGAGGTCGAAACCCGCCTGGACGGCGCCGGCCGCGTCCTGGAAGGCGGCGCCTTGCGCCGTCTCCTCGAAAGCGGCGTCCCGCGCCGCGTCGGGCAGAGCGGACAGGTCGAAGAGCGTGAAGGGCGCCTCACCGTCCGGCGGGGCGACCTCCTGCCGCCAGCCGGCGCCGGTGCGGACGAAGCGGGCGCGGAGCTGGTCGTGGTGCTCGACAAGGCGCGCCACGGCCCGGGCCAGCGCGGCCGGATCGATGACGGTGCCCTCGGTGGCCTCCAGCAGCAGCGAGAGGTTCCAGTGGTGGGGCACCGGCAGGTCCACCTCCTCCAGGAGCCAGAGCTGCGTCGGCGTCAGGGGGACGGGACCGGTGACCGGCCCCTGCTCGGCGTCGATGCGCGGCGCGCCCGCGGCCACCGCCGCGAGGCCGGCCACCGTGGGGTGCGCGAAGAGCTGCCGCGGCTCCACGAAGAGCCCGGCCTCGGCGGCGCGCGAGACCACCTGGATGGCCAGGATGGAATCGCCGCCGATCGCGAAGAAGTCGTCGTGGCGGCCGATTCGGTCGCGTTTCAGGGCGCTGGCCCAGATGTCGGCCAGCAGCCGCTCTTTGTCTGTCCCCGGCAGCTCGGCGCCGGCCTCGGAGTTGGCCGCTTCGGGCTCCAGCCGCGAGAGGGCGCGCCGGTCGAGCTTGCCGTTCGAGGTGAGCGGCAGCTCGTCGAGGAGGACGAACGCGGCCGGCACCATGGGCTCGGGAAGGCGTTCGCGCAGCCAGTCCCGCAGCTCGGCCGGACCCGCCTGTCCGTCGAGAGTCACGCAGGCCATCAGCCGGCCATCCCCCTCGCGCAGCAGGACCGCCGCCTCGCGCACGGCGGGGTGCTCCCGCAGGAGCGCCTCGATCTCTCCCGGCTCGAGGCGGATCCCCCGCACCTTGATCTGGTCGTCGAGCCGGCCGAGGAAGTCCAGGCGGCCGTCCGGGAGGTGGCGGACGCGGTCGCCGGTGCGGTAGAGGCGCGCTCCCGGTTCGCCCAGCTCGCCAGAGAATGGATCGGGCACGAAGGCGGCGGCTGTCCGCTCCGGCAGGCCGAGATAGCCGCGGGCAAGGTTGGGACCGCCGACGTAGAGCTCGCCATGCGCTCCGAGCGGCGCCGGTTGCAGCCGCGCGTCCAGCAGGTAGCAGGGGAAGCTGGCGAAGGTCCGGCCGATGGTCGGGCGCGGCAGGTCCGGCTTCTCTCCGAAATCGGGCTCGACCAAGCCGATCGTGCAGCCGACCGTGGACTCGGTGGGACCATAGGAGTTGAAGAGCCGGAGCTTCGGCGCCCAGCGCTCCGCCAGGCCGGGCGGGATAGCCTCGCCGCCCAGGATCAGGCAGCGCACGCCGGCGAATGCGCCCTCCGGTACGGTGGAGAGGACGGTGGGGGTCATGATGGCGCAGGTGGCGGCGCGCTCCGCGGCGAAGGCGGCGAGCTCCGGACCGACGAGCAGCGCGTCCGGCGCCGCGATGTGCATCGCGCGGCCGGCGGGCAGGGCGACCGCCATCTCGAAGACCGAGGCGTCGAAGCCCATCCGCGCCGCCTGGAGGAGCCGCTCGCCCGGGGCATCCCCGAGGGCGCGCTCCAGGGCCGCGGCCAGGTTGGCCAGCCCGCGGTGCGTGATCATCACCCCCTTGGGCCGGCCGGTGGAGCCCGAGGTGTAGAAGACGTAGGCGAGGGAGTCGGGAGAGGAAAAGGACCCAAAGGACTTCAAGGACTCCAAGGACGCCGGTGAAAAGGCCCGGTCCTTGCCGTCCTTGATGTCCTTTTCGTCCTTGCCTCCTTCCAACAGCACCAGCTCCACCCCCGCCTCCGCGAAGCCGAGCCGCTCCGCCAGCTTGCGCGTCGTCACGACCACGGCCGCTCCCGTGTCGCGGAGCTGGTAGAGCAGGCGCTCGGCGGGCCAGTCGGGGTCGAGAGGCGTGTAGAAGCCGCCGGAGGCGAGCGCTGCCAGGAAGGCGATGATCCGCTCGGGCGAGCGCTCCAGGCAGACCGCCACCCCCACCTCGAGGCCGGCCCCCCGGCCGCGCAGGTGAGCGGCGAGGGCCTCCATCCTCTCGACCAGCCCGGCGTAGGAGACCTCGCCGTCCACCCCCACCAGGGCCGGGGCCTCCGGCCGGGCGCGGGCGACGTCCGCGACGATCTCGTGGAAGAGGCGCCCGGGCGTTGCGGAAGGCGGCAGGACGTCGTTCCACTCCACGAGGAGCTGGCGGCGCTCCGCCGGGGCGAGCATCGGCAGCTCGGAGATCCGCCGGCCCGGCTCGGCGAGAGCCCCCTCGGCCAGCGCCAGGAAGTGGCCGCGCATGCGCAGGATCGTGGCCTCGTCGAACAGGTCGGTGTTGTAGTCGAAGCCGCCCTGGGGGATGGTCCCCTCCCCCTCCTCCTCGAATACGCCGCCCCCGAGGTCGCAGCGGGCCATGCCGGTGTCGGTCTGCCAGGAGTCGATGAGCCGGATGCCCTCGAAGTCGGGCTGCGGGATGTGGACGTTCTGCAGCACGAAGCTGACCTGCACCAGCGGCGGGTAGGGGCTGTCGCGCGGCACCTCCACGACGTCGGTGAGCCGCTCGAATGGGAGGTCCTGGTGCGCCAGGCTGGCGAGCGTGCTGTCGCGGACGCGCAGCAGCAGCTCCTCGAAGGTCGGATCGCCCTGCATCCGCGTGCGCAGCACGGCCGTGTTGATGAAGAAGCCGATCAGCGGATGGGTCTCAGGCTGCGGCCGGGTCACCACCGGCGAGCCCACGATGATGTCGTCCAGACCGCTCCAGCGTTGGAGCAGCACGTCGAGCACGGCGAGCAGGGTCATGACGCCGGTGACGCCGCGGCGGTCGTTGAACGGGCGGAGGCCGCGGACCACCGGCGGCGGCAGGGTCATGGGCAGGCGCTTGCCGTGGAAGGTCTGGACCGGCGGACGCGGCCGGTCGGTGGGCAGCGCCACCACCGGCGGCGCGTCCGCGAGGTACTCGCGCCAGAAGCGGAGCTGCGCCTCCAGCACCTCGCCTTGCAGCCAGCCGCGCTGCCAGAGGGCGTAGTCGGCCACCTGGATCGGCAGCTCGGGCAGAGGCGGCGTCTCGCCGCGGCGGAACGCCTCGTAGATCGCCGGCAGCTCGCGGAAGAAGATGCCCATCGACCAGGCGTCGGTCACCAAGTGGGGCATGGTGACGAGCAGGACGTGCTCCGCGGCGGGCCCGCCGGTCTCGTCTCCCATCAAGCCCGGAAGCTGGGAGCGAAGGGTGCCGACGTGCGGTCGGAGAGCCCCCGGCCCGCTCACCTTGACCAGGCTGACGCGCAGCACCGGGCCGCGCTCCAGGTCGAAGGGGGCGTGGGGCTCGGCGAGGATGAGCCGCGCGGCTTCGGCTTCGCGCGGGTCGCCCGGCAGCGCCGTCAGGTCGATGACCGGGAGCGGGACGAACGGCTCGGGGTCGATCACCTGCACGGGCTGGCCGTCAAGGAGGCGGAAACGGGTGCGGAGCACCTCGTGCCGGCGCACCACCTCGCGCAGGCCGCGTTCCAGCAGGCCCGGATCGAGGGTCCCCCGCAGCCGCCCGGCAAAGGGGATGTTGTAGACTGCGGTGCCCGGGTTGAGCTGCTCGATGAACCAGAGCCGCTGCTGGCCGAAGGTGAGCGGGAACGGCCCGGAGTCGGACGGGTCGCGCCGCGGGATCGCCGGCGGCGTGGCGGACCGCGGCGCCGTCGACGCCGCGAGGCCCTCCTTGCGCAGGCGCAGCTCCAGGAGCCGGCGCTTCTCGGGCGGCAGCGAGGCCAGCCGCTCTTCGAGCTGGGTGCTCAAACCCCCTCCTCCACGGCGAGCTGCGCCTGGACGTCGTCGAGCGACAGGCCCTCGATCTCGGCCAGGATCTCCTCCAGCCGCCGTTTCTCGTAGTCGGCCTTCTCCTGTTCGCGCCGCACCTCGCCGGCCATCCCGGCCACCGTGCGGGCCTCGAAGAAGGCCTTGAGGGGCAGCTCGACGTCGAAGTCGGCGCGCATCCTGGACAGGATCTGCAGACCGGCCAGCGAGTTGCCGCCGAGCAGGAAGAAGTCGTCGTCGGCGCCGACGCGGTCGACGCCGAGGAGCTCCTGCCAGATCCCGGCGATCCGCGCCTCGACCGGGTCGCCCGGCGCGCGGTAGGAGATGCCCGACTCGGGCCGCGCGTGGGCGGTCAGGCCGCCGGCGTGCAGGACGTCCGTCCACTGTTTCAGGCGCGCGCCGAGGTCGCCGCTCGCCACCGCGAGCCGCGGCTGGCCGCGCAATGCCAGGACCCGCTCCAGGGTGTCGACCACCTCCTCCGGCGTCAGCATCAGCTCGTTCTGCTGCTGTCCGAGGAAGGCCGCTTCGCCGCCGCCGATCGCCTGCCAGACCTCCCAGTTGACGCTGGCCCAGGGATGGCCCCAGGCGCCGAGCAGGGCGTCGAGGCCGGCGTCGGCCGCGGCGAAGGCGCCCAGGCCGACGCCGCCGAGGATCGCGGCGAGCGACGAGGTGGCGACGCAGAAGGCGGGCTCCTCGCCTATCTCGCGCAACGCCTCGCGCAGGGCGGCCGCCCCCTCCACCTTGGGCCGCAGGTGCCGCTCCAGGTCGGCGGCGGTCAGCTCGGAGAGCGGGTGGTAGTCGTCCGAAGGCGCGCCCGCCGCGTGCAGCACGCCGTGGATCCGACCGTGCCGGGCCACGGCGTCGCGCAGAGCGCGCGTCACGGCCGCGCGGTCGGCCACGTCGGTACCGTCCATGAGATCGAGAAGCGTGACCTTGGCGCCGAGGCCGCGCAGGTGCTCCGCGACCATCTGCCCGAAGCGCCCACGGCCGCCGGTGATCACATAGTGGCCTTCGGGACCGAGCCGCCCCCCCTCGGGCCTCTCCAGCCGCAACGGCTCGAAGACCTGCTCCCAGCGGTGGCCGCCGCGCAGGGCGACGACCGGCGGCCCCTCTTGGGTTTCCAGCTCGGCGGCGAGGACGTCTTCGTGGAGACCGGGGCCGGCGTCGATCAGCCGGCAGCGCAGGTTGGGGTACTCCTGCGGGATGACCTTGGCGAGGCCGGCCAGCGCCCCCTGGTTTCCCGGGAGCGCCTCGCCCCCCGTGACCTCATGGAGGGCGCGGGTGATCACCGCGAGGTGGACCTCCGAGTGGACGCGCCGGCCGAGCTCGCGCGCCAGCGAGACG
>JBKKAU010000212.1:0-3115 GCA_046714475.1 Thermoanaerobaculia bacterium | reverse complement strand
TCGGCGTGCCGCACCGGGGGGTGGTGCGGCTGGTGCGCGGCGAGAGCTTCACGCGCCTGCAACCGGACGAGGTCTTGTCCCATCTCGCGCCGGCCTCCTTCGACGGCTCGGCCCTGGAGATCTGGGGCGCGCTCGCCAACGGTTACCCTCTCGCCGTGCTGCCCGGAAGCTCGCCCTCCCTGGAAGAGCTGGGCGCCGCCCTGGACCGTTTCGGAGTGACCGTGGCCCTGCTCACCACCGGCCTCTTCCACCAGATGGTGGACGAGCGGCCGGCGGCGCTGCGGGGGCTGCGCCAGCTGTTCGCCGGCGGCGACGTGCTGTCGCCGCCGCACATCCGGCGCCTGCTGGAGGCGGTGCCCGGCTGCGCCCTGGTCAACGCCTACGGCCCGACCGAGAACGCCACCCTGACCTGCTGTCACATCGTGCGGCGGCCGGAGGAGGTGGAGTCCCCGTTGCCGATCGGCCGGCCCGTCGCGGCGACCCGGGTCTACGTGCTCGACGCCGCCCTCCGGCCGCAGCCGATCGGCGTGCCCGGCGAGCTGTGCACGGGCGGCGACGGGCTGGCCCGCGGCTATGTCAACCTGCCGGCGCTCACCGCCGAGCGCTTCGTCCCCGACCCGTGGAGCGGCGTGCCCGGCACCCGCCTCTACCGCGTCGGCGACCGCGTCCGCTTCCTCCCCGACGGCCGCGTGGAGTTCCTCGGCCGCCTCGACCACCAGGTCAAGGTCCGCGGCTTCCGCGTCGAGCCGCAGGAGATCGAGGCGGTCCTCGCCGCCCATCCCGCGGTGGGCCAGGCCGCGGTCGTGGCGGTCCCCGATCCCCACGGGGACAAGCGGCTCGCCGCCTACGTGGTGCCGGAGGAGGGCGAGGGCTCCGCCGGCGGCGCGGCGGACCTCGTGCCGGCGCTCAAGGCCTGGCTCAGGGAGCGCCTGCCGGCCTGGATGGCGCCGGCGCTCTGGATGGTCCTTCCCGAGCTGCCGCTCACCCCCAACGGCAAGGTGGACCGCCGGGCGCTGCCCGATCCGGCCCCGGCCGCGGCCGCCGCCCCCGTGGCGCCGCGTACGCCCATGGAAGAGGAGGTCGCGGGCCTCTGGGCCGACGTCCTCGGCTTGCACGAGGTGGGGGTGGAGGACGACTTCTTCGAGCTGGGCGGCCATTCGCTGCTCGCGACCCGCATCACGGCGCGGGTGCAGGACGCCTTCGGAGTCGCCCTGCCGCTCGCCGCTTTCTTCGAGGAGCCGACCGTCGCGGCCCTGGCGCGCCAGGTCGAGGCGCTCCGTCGCGAGACCGGGGCGTCGACTCCGGTCAGGCCGGTCCGGGGCGGCGACCTGCCCCTTTCATTCGCCCAGGAGCGGCTCTGGATCCTCGACCGCTTCGAGCCGGGGAGCCCCGCCTACAACATCCCGGGCTCCGTGCGGCTGCGCGGCCGCCTGCACGGGGAGGCGTTGCGCCAGGCGCTCGACTTCGTGGTGCGGCGCCACGAGGTCTTGCGCACCACCTTCGAGCCGGTGGGCGGGGAGGCGGTGCAGCGCGTCGCGCCGCGGTTGCAAATCCCGCTGCCTCGGGTCGACCTGCGTGGCATCGGCGAGGAGGAGCGGCGGGCGGCGGTCGCGGCCTGGGCGCAAGCCGTGGCCGACACTTCGTTCGACCTCGTGCGCGGCCCCCTCTTGCGTGTGGTCCTGGCCGCGACCGGCGAAGACGAGCACGTCCTGATCCTCGCCATCCACCACATCGTCTCGGACGGTTGGTCCATCGGGGTGCTGATCCGTGAGCTGGCCACCGCCTACGCGGCGTTCGCCGCGGGCCGCGAGCCGTCGCTGCCGGCCCTGCCTGCGCAGTACGGCGACTACGCGCTCTGGCAGCGCGAGCGGCTGCAGGGCGAGAGGCTGGCCGAGCTGTTGCGTCATTGGCGCCGGCATCTGGCGGGCGCTCCTCCGGCCCTGGAGCTGCCCACCGACCGGCCGCGGCCGGCGGTCCGCACGTACCGCGGCGGGCGGCTGACCGCGGTCCTGCCGGTCGAGCTGTCGCACCGCCTGCGGGCCCTCTCCCGGCAGCGCGGCGCGACGCTCTTCATGACGCTGCTCGCGGCGTTCAAGCTCCTGCTCGGCCGGCTCGCCGGCCAGGAGGACGTGGTGGTGGGGCTGCCGATCGCCGGCCGCGAGCGCCGGGACGCCGAGGGGTTGATCGGCATGTTCCTCAACACCCTGGTCCTGCGCACCGACCTTTCGGGCTCTCCGGCCTTCGCCGGCCTCCTGGCGGCGGTCCGGGGCACGGCGCTCGCCGCCTACGCGCACCAGGAGCTCCCCTTCGAGAAGCTTCTGGACGAGCTGCGGCCGGAGCGCGACCTGTCGCGCACGCCGCTGTTCCAGGTGTTCTTCAACATGCTCAACTTCCCCGCCGCCGCGATCGAGCTGCCGGGCCTCGCGGTGGAGAGCCTGTCGCCGCCGGAGATCCCGGCCAAGTTCGACCTCACGGTCTACGTCTCGGAGCCGGGGGAGGGGATCCAGCTCGAGCTGGTCTACAACGCCGGCCTTTTCGACGAGGCGCGGATCGCCGAGATGGCGCGGCAGTACGAGGCGCTGCTCGCCCAGGCGGCCGCCGATCCCGAAACACCGGTCGACCGGCTGTCGCTGGTGACGCCGGCCGCGGCGGCGCTGCTGCCCGATCCGCGCGGCCCGCTCTCCGACGCCTGGATGGGGGCGGTCCACGAGCGCTTCGCGGAGTGGGCGCGGCGCGACCCCGGCCGTCCTGCGGTGGTGGACGACCGCGAGGCGTGGACCTACGGCGAGCTCGACGAGCGCGCCGGCCGTCTGGCGGGCCGGCTGCGCGCCGCCGGCGTCGACAAGGGCGACGTGGTGGCGATCTACGGTCACCGCTCGGCGCGCCTGGTCTGGGCGGTGCTGGGCGTGATGAAGGCTGGAGCGGCCTTCACCGTGCTCGACCCCGCCCATCCGCCGTCCCGCCTGATCGACTGCCTGAGCCTCGCCACGCCGCGCGGCTGGATCGAGCTCGCCGCCGCCGGCCCGGTGCCGCGGGCGCTCGAGGAGCTCATCGCCCGGAGCGGTTGCCTCTGCAAGGTGGTCCTGCCTCTCCCCGGTGAGGATGAATTGGATGT
>JBKKAU010000211.1:0-6627 GCA_046714475.1 Thermoanaerobaculia bacterium | reverse complement strand
CTCCATGCGATCTCCCGTTCAGCGTGCGATCCGCACGATCATCAGGGGCATAGCGCCGACAGCCCTTCAGCCCCCCACACCTCCGACAAGCTACACTCGCCCGGCGATTCTTTCACGGACTCTGAGTCGCACTGCACCCAGGTAGCCCCGACGTTGCAAGTCGAGCTGCCATTGCAGGACACCGGTGGGCCGAACTGACAGGTCTGGGCTGCGCTACAACCCGCCTGGACCGGGGCGGCGAGCACCGCCAGAGACGCCACCATCAACGCTGCAACCGCTGCTTTCTTCATCGCACTCTCCTTCAAAAGTCCGGCGGCACTCTTGCTGCTACCCGAGACCGCCAGGAATGATGAAGTATATTTTAGTCTTATTTAATATTAGCGGCAAGACTCCCCGCCGGCCACGCCTTGCCCGTCACCCCCTCCCACAATCCCCGCATGTCCTCCGGCACCGGCGCTTCGAAGGCGAGGGGGTTGCCTTGGGTGGGATGAGTGAAGGCGAGGCGCCAGGCGTGGAGGGCGGGGCGGGGGAAGTCGCGGAGCGGCGGCTGGATGGGACGGGGGAGGCTGCGCCAGCGGGCTTCGCTGCGGCAAGTCTCCCAGGCTGGAAGGGAGCTCGTTCAGAGCCAGATCGCCCAAGTCCAGGCTCTCGGCCTGGGTTCTCCCAGCTTCCTCGATCCGCCGTTCCGCTTCGAGCATTTTTGGTTGCATGAGGACTGAATGCTATCAAGCGGAGGAGGCCGGCATGCCGGCTTGGGTATAATCCGGAGCATGGTCAAGAGTTACACCGCGAAGTACACGAAGATCGACGCCGGCTATCTGGGGCAGCTCGTCGAGTGGCCCGAGGTGGTCACCGAGGGCCACGACATCGAAGAATGCCGGTCGATGCTGCGCGATGCCCTTCAGGAGATAATCCTGGCTTACCAGGATCAAGGCAAAGAGATCCCGGTTCCGCCTGCTTCGTGAGGGCGCGAATCACTCCATCTACACAAACGGTTGGAAGGGGAGGGCGGAGCCAGACACCCTCTCAGTATCCTTCCACCTCGGGGTCCCACCCGAAGACGCGGACCATGATCTCCCTGTCCAGCCGGAGGGCAGCAAGCCGCAGCCGCTCTTCGCGCTCGGTGAGGTTGGGGCCATATTGAGCCCGGATGCGGGCCAGCGCTATCTCCTGAGCCGCCTGGTTCAGATCGCCGACGATCGAGAGCTTCTCGGCCGGGCTCATGCGCCGGTAGCCTTCGAGGATGATCTCCTCGATCTCCGGTGGGGTGTCGGACGACTGCGGCTTCATAGGCACCTAAATTACTCGGCGAACCAGCGGGCGGTCTCGGCTATCACATCCTCATGGGAGAGGATGCGCCCTTCGCGTACGTCGTCCTCGGCCGCTTCGAGCTTCTCGCGCAGGTAAAGGTGGTAGAGAGCTTCCTCGTCCTCGATCTTCATGGCCTCTCCAGCATACGATGGTCCGGCCTCGGCGGCGCTCTCGCCCTTGGACTCGGGGGGGACGGCCTCCTCTCCAGAGGGGAGGAGCCGCGGAAAAGAGGGGAGCGTCTCCCCATGCATGGGGGTGGCATCCCCCAGCGAGGGGATGACGTCCCCTCCAGAGGGGACGGGCCGCGGAAGCGGGGGGAGCATCTCCCCTCACGAGGGGGCGGCGGCCCCCGGGGAGGGGTTGACGCCCCCTCCAGAGGGGACGGGCCGCGGAAGCGGGGGGAGCAGCTCCCCTCACGAGGGGGCGGCGTCCCCCCGCGAGGGGATGGCGTCCCCTTCAGAGGGGATGGGCCGCGGAAGCGAGGGGAGCAGCTCCCCTCCAGAGGGGATGGGTTCCCCAACGAAGGGCAGGTGTTGCCCTCTGTAATGGAGCAGCTCCCCAACAATGGGCGGGTGCCGCCCTTCTGTCAGGAACGAGCCATGAACTTACCGGCGACGGCTCACAAGAGCCAGCGCAGATCGAGTTGATCCTGGGGTCTCCCTACAATCTGTTTGTTGCGGATGAGCTCAGCCTTCCCTAGATAGAAGACCGGTTCGTTGCCGTAGCGCCCTTCAACGCGCCCGTTCCAAGCGTCATCGAAGCTCACCCCTTGGATGGATGTCAGTAGATCGATCCGATGGGGCGGATAGCCGAGTTGCACGATCCGGCCGGTCTGGGAGAAGTCTTCGACGGCAAGCCCCAGAGCGCCGAACCCAAAGTCCTCCAAGGCCAAGAGCAGGCGCCGCGCATTCTCAGGCGTGGGCTCTAGGAGAACGTCGATGTCTTTCGTGAATCTCGGCTTGGCATGGAAGGCGACGGCATAGGCGCCTACGACGAGCGCCCTAACCTTCCGGGCGTTGAAGAACCCGAACAACTCTTCGAAGTCCTTCGACTCGTTCACCGGTGACCTTCCACGCTTCCCGCCGCAGCTCTTCCAACGCCGCGACGCGCTCGTCTCCGGTCATCCGCGCCCAGAACTCGCGATCGGCCTCTTCCTCTTCCTCGAACGAGGCGCATTTACGGACCCATAGCTCCATGACGAAACTCTAACATGCCTCTCTACAGCGCCGGCTCGCTGCCGGTGAGGCGGCGGAAGGCTTCGATGTAGCGGTCGCGGGTGCCGCGGACGACCTCTTCGGGGAGGACGGGGGGCGGGACCTGGTGGTCCCAGCCGCTCTGGTCGAGCCAGTTCCGCACGTACTGCTTGTCGAAGGAGACCGGCTCCTGGCCCGGTTGCCAGCTCGACACCGCCCAGTAGCGCGAGGAGTCCGGCGTCAGGACCTCGTCGATCAGCAGCAACTCGCCCCCCTCGGTCAGCCCGAACTCGAACTTGGTGTCGGCGAGGATCAGGTCGCGCTCGGCGGCGTGCGCGGCGCCGCGGCGGTAGAGGTCGAGGGTGAGGTCACGCAGCCGGCCGGCCAGCTCCTCGCCGACCTCGGCCGTCATCCTCTCGAAGCCGACGTTCTCGTCGTGCCCCTGCTCGGCCTTGGTCGCCGGGGTGAAGATCGGCTCAGGGAGACGGCTCGCCCGCTGCAGGTTGGGGACGAGCGGGATGCCGCAGACCCTGCCGCCCGCCGTGTACTCGCGGAAGCCGCTGCCGGCCAGGAAGCCGCGCGCCACGCACTCGAAAGGGATCACCCGCGCCTTGCGCACCAGCACCGCCCGCCCCTGGAGCTGGTCGCGGTAGGGCCGCAGCGACTCGGGGAAGTCCCGGACGTCGGTGGCGAGCAGGTGGTTGGGGACGGCGTCGGCCAGCTTCCCGAACCAGAAGTTCGAGATCTGGTTGAGGATCTTGCCCTTGCCCGGGATCCCCGGTTGCAGCACGTGGTCGTAGGCCGACAGCCGGTCGGTCGCGACGAGCAGCAACGCCTCGCCGAGGTCGTACACGTCGCGCACCTTGCCCCGCCGCGGCATCGGCAAAGCGGGCATGTCGGTCTGCCACAGGGCCTCTTCCATCCGCCATCCTCCTCGCGGCGAACTCTATGACAGAAGGGCAAGGTCCGCAGCTTTGGCATAGACTAAGAAGCGACAGATTGCTTCATCTCTCTATGCCGACCCACGACGACGAGCTCGACGACGAGACCCTGGTGCTGCGCATCCAGCAGGGGATCGAGCCGGAAGCCAACTTCCACCGGCTGTTCGAGCGCTACTATCCCGGCGCCTTTCAGTTCTTCCGGAATAAAGGATTCCAGGAACAGGACGCATCCGATCTCACCCAAGAGGCTTTTCTGCGGGTCTACAGAAGTATCGAGCTGTTCCGCCGCGACGCCAAGTTCAGGACATGGCTCCTGACCATCGTGGGCAACGTGTGGCGGAACGAGCTGCGGCGCCTCCATACCGTCAAGCGCGAGGCGCGGCAGGTTTCGCTCGACGAGACCACGGAAGAGGGGCAGCGGGTCCTCGAGATCCCGGACGGCTCGATCACCGAGCCCCTCGTCCGCCTCCAGGAGGAGGAACGGATGAAGGACGCTCACGAGGCTTTTGAATCGTTGCCGCCGCAGATGCGCCGTTGCGTGCTGCTCCGTGCCGAGGGTTTCAAGTACCGCGAGATCGCCGAGGTGATGCAGGTCTCGATCGAAACCGTGAAATCCCAACTCCACCAGGCCAAGCAGCGGCTCCGGGAGCTGCTGGGCGACCGCTACGACGTCTCGGAGCTTTGAGATGAGCGAGCCCATTCTTCCCTTGCTGCGCGCCTACGCCGCCGAGCGGCGGCGGACCCTCACGGAGCACCCCACGCCGGACGAGCTGCTCGACTACCACCTGGGGGACGGCGCCCCTGAGCAGCGCGAGCTCATCCAGGACCACCTGGCGCTCTGTCCCGACTGCGCCCGCGCTCTCCTGGACTTCGCCGCGTTCCCGGACCTCGTCCCGGCTGCAGGCGGTGATCCTCCCCCGGCCGCCGCCGCCGCCTGGACCCGCTTGCGCGAGCGCACCTTCGCCGCCGCGCCCGCCGTCGCCGTCCGCCAGCCCCGCGCCCCGCGGCGTCGGGTCAAGGCCCTCTCCCTGATCGCCGCCTCGTTGCTGATGGCGAGCCTGGCTGGCCTGGGCGGATACCATATGGGGAACCTCGGATCGACTCCGGAAGGCCAGGTCTTCGCGCCCGTGCTGAAGGTGGAGGAAGTGGAGCGCTCCGTCGGCGCGCCGGAAGAGATCCTTGTCCCCGACTGGGCGGCGGACGGATTCGTCCTGAGCCTCCAGCCGGAGGACCCAGAGGAATTCTCGCGGTTCGAGGTGGCGATCCTCCCATTCAGGGGAAAGGGCTGGCGCCAGACCGATCTCCGCAAGGATCCCAGCGGCCAGGTCAGCTTCTATGTGCCGCGCGACATCCTGTCGGGCCCCTCGGTCGTGGAGCTCTACGGGGTGGGGGAGGGAGAGCCCACCCTGATCATGCAGAAGCGGATCGACCTCCAGTGGCCGGACCGGCAGGATTGAGGTACTCCGCCACAAGCTGTTAGCATCTGAGTACCCCGACCGACAGGCAAGCCGTCCCCGCCGGCCGGATCTTTGATGCCTCCCCGCGCTGGGAACTTGTCGCTCGTGCAAGCTTTGTTCGCGGTCATCTTGACCGTGATGTGCGGCTCTTTGGCCGGAGGAAGCCCGGGGCTGTCCGCAGCCACCCCGCCGCAGCCCCAGACCCCCGAGCGCCATGCGGCGCTTCAGCCGGACAAGGCCCCTGCCGACCGCAAGGAGGCGGAGCTCCGCGAATTGCGCATCCTCGCCGAGACCTACTCGGCCCAGGGAGAGGCGCAACGAGCCCTGGAAGTCCGCAAGCAGATCCTGGAGCGCGCGCGAGAAGAGCCCAGAGATCCATATCAGGAAATCTTGGCGCTCATGGACCTCGGGGTCTTCTACTCCAGCCACGTGCGCCTGGACGAAAGCCGGGACTATCTCGGACAGGCCCTCAAGATCAGCAAAGCGACGGACGACGGTAAGTGGATAGCTTCCGCCTACACACTGATCGGCTGGGTCTACTACCTGGCGGAGAACCACGGTGTGGCCATACGTTACTACGATCTGGCGATACCTCTCTTCCGCGAGGCGGGCTACGACTATGGTCTGGCAGGGACCTTGGACCGAAAGGGCACCGCTCTTCTCGCCTTGGGGCGTCCCGCCGAGGCGCTCGCCTGTTACCAACAGGCCCTGCGTATCTTCAAGGATCTTGGTAAGGAGTTCTATCAGGCGAACACCCTCAGCAACATCGGCCGCATCTATGACCTGCGGGGGGATGCCCAACAGGCACGCGAGTCCTGGCGTCAGGCCTTGCGGCTATTCGAGCAGCTCGGGTACCGCGAAAACCAGGCCGCCGCCTTGCTCGGGCTGGCCTTGGTGGAGCGCCACGCCGACAACCTTGAGCTGGCCCTCTCTCGGATCCAGGAGGCGGTCCGCATCATCGAGTCGCAGCAGGCTGGCGTCGGCCAGCAGACGCTGCGGATCTCCTACTCCTCTTCGCGGTACGACTACTACGAAGCTCTGATCGACCTGCTGATGCAGCTCCACCGCCACGAGCCGGGGCATGGCTATGACGTCGAAGCGTTCGAGGCCAGCGATCAGAGCCGCGCCCGTACCCTGCTCGAGAACCTGGCTGCGGCCGAGGTCGACCGTCCCCTGGACCCGGCGCTCCTGGAACGCGAAAAGGCTCTTGATGCCCGGCTCGTCTCGGCGATCCTCAAAGTCTCCGAGCTGCGCGAGCAAGGCCGTCCGGGCGAGGAGGTCGTGGCGGCGGAGCGGGACCTGCGCTCCTTGCGGAGCCAGAGGGAAACACTGCGCAGCCAGAATGGCTCCCGTCCCAGGACGACTCCCCGCACGGCGCGCCTCCAGGAGATCCAGGCCGTCCTCGACGACGAGACGCTGATCCTGGAGTACGCCCTGCTGCCGGACAAGAGCTATCTCTGGGTCATCGGTCGGAACTCGTTCGAGAGTCATGAGCTGAAAGGGCGGACGGAAATCGAGGCGCTGTCTCGAAAGCTCCACGGTCTCATCTCGGACAAGAAAAAGTTCGCGTGGAAGGAGAGGGCCGCCCTGGCCGACCTCGTCCTCGGGCCGGCGTTGCCGCGGCTCCGGGGCAAGCGCTTGCTGGTCATTCCTGATGGCGCTCTCCACCTAGTCCCCTTCCAGGCGCTTCGCATCCTGTCTGGACCTGGGCGCATCGACATGATC
>JBKKAU010000210.1:0-14267 GCA_046714475.1 Thermoanaerobaculia bacterium | reverse complement strand
GCCATACCTAAGAGAGGATCGGTGTCGGCAGCGTCTACCGAGATACGGCGCGGCTGTCCGTCCCACATCACGGTCGCCTCATAGGTATCGAACACGCTTTCGCTGCCATCCGCGAGCAACGCGCGGCCCCTCCTGCGAAACGGTAATCCCAGCATATTGATGAGATTGGAAGGCAGGGTGAGAGCGCCGGTGAAGCCGGTATCCAGAATGGCTTCGAAGTTCTCCTCAGACCCTGCCGTGCTGCGTACCGTGAGTCGTACGATGGCTTCCCGGTAGGCATTGACCTCGCCATTCACCATCGCTACGCGGCTGCCACTCTTCCACGCGGTCCGAAGCGGCGGGCGTACCGCGATCCGACTTGCCTCAACCAGACTTGCGCTTTGGGGTAGCGGGCAAGGAGGCGGTCCGAGGCGGTCAGCTCGTCGGCATCCATTTCGTAAGCGCCGGTATCGATATCGATGACGACAAACTTGCCTTCATCCTCCGGCGTGAGATGGGGCAAGACGTTCCGCTCGTAGATCTCGTCACCACGCCGGGCGAACTCTTCTTTGGTGTAGCGGGGCGTCGTGTCGGAAGGAGTCATAGGCGTATCTCTCTGGATCTTCTTATGATTATACAGTACTGTTCTATGGCGCCGGCTCCAGCACCAGCCTCTCCTTCGCCACCTCTTCGATCTTCTCGCGGCTGAAAAGCAGCGGGAAGTAGCGGCCTTCGGCCCAGAGGGGGAGGAGATCGGCGTAATGCGGGCTGCCGGGCTGGCCCGACTGGCCGGGGACGTTGGTCGCCACCGAACGGTCCCAGTCGGCGAGGTCCAGGATCTCGCGGAAGGAGGCGCCGTGGGTCTGGAGATGACCCTGGCCACCCCCGGTCGAGTTGACGGTGGTGCCGTCGCCGCCGCGCTCCGGCGAGGGGAGATCGAAGAGGGCCTTGCGCGTTGCGTCGGTCGACAGCGCGTGGACGAACGGCGTCTTGTGCAACGCCCCCCAGCGCCACTTCGCGGGATCGCCGCCGAGCGTCTCCCGCGCCTCCGCGACCGCGTCACGCAGGCTCGCGACCAGCACCGCGTCCCGGCCCGCCGCGGGGTCGTCGCCGAACCAGCGCGGCGCCGGCGACCGCAACTCCCGCAGCGCCTCGTCGAAAGAGAGCTCACCTCCCAGCATCTTCCAGAGGCCCTCGGACAGCCGCGGCTTGAAGACCGCCGGCGCCAGCTTCGACTTCCAGATCTCGTAGAGCGCCGCCTCGCCGGAGTCCGCGTCCAGAACGCAGTCCCAGCGCGCCAGCCTCTCGACGTGCGGCCGGAGCGCCTCGTTCATGCCCTTGGCGGACGCGAGCAGGCGCACCGCCTCACAGGCCGGGATGGACCTCTCGTCGTGCTGCAGGCGCTCGAAGTCGGCGACCGTGTACTTCCGGCCGGGGGTCCGCAGCACCTCGACGATGCGCTGGAAGCGGTCGGGCGGGGCCCAGTCGTATCCGAGCTCGTACGGGTAGCCCGGCGGCAGTATGTTGTGGTTGGCGGTGGCCAGGAAGTGCTCCGGCGGATTGAACGCGCGCGGCAGCTTCGACATCGGCAGGAACCCCTGCCACTCGTAGCGCCCGTCGCCCGGCACCGGCAGCAGGCCGGACCAGCCCTTCCGGATCGGCGTCAGCCCCGCCGCCTGCCAGCCGATGTTGCCGTCCACGTCGGCGTAGACCAGGTTTTCCGACGGCACCTTCCAGCGGTCGAGCGCCGCCAGGAACTCCGGCCAGCTCCGCGCCCGGTTGAGCGACAGCGACCCGAGATAGCCCGCCGTCCCCGGCTCGCTGCCCACCCAGCGCAAGGCCCAGGCACGGCGGCGATCCCGGTCCTCGTGGATCACCGGCCCGTGCGCCGTGAACTTGAGCTCCACCTCGACCGGGTCCTTCCCCTTGACCCGGATCACCTCGCGCTCCACCCGCATCGGCTCCCACGTCCCGCGGTAGAGGTACCGGTTCGGGTCCTCCGGGTGGGTCGTCTCGACGTAGAGGTCCTGCTGGTCGATGCCGACGATGGTGAAGCCGAAGGCGACGCGGTCGTTGTGGCCGGCGGCGACGCCGGGGAGGGCCGGCTCGCCGGCGCCGATCACGTTCCAGCCCGGCCCCACGAGGTGCGTGAGGTAGCGCAGGCTCGGCAGGGCGATCGTCCGGTGCGGATCGTTGGCGAGGAGCGGCCGGCCCGACGCCGAGAGCGTGCCGTCGACCACCCAGTTGTTGCTGCCGTCCTGGCGCTGCTCGAAGGTGAGCGCCGCGCCGGCGGCCTGGGCGAGGGCGAGGACTTCGAAGTCGATCCCCGTTAGGTCGAGCCCGGGCGGGACCTCCAGCTTGCGCGGCGGCTCGGCCTTGATCAGCTCGTCGGTGAAGGCGGTCCCCAACTCGCGCGCGACCTGCGCCCGCAGCACTTCGAGCCCGGCGTTGCGGGTCATGACGTAGCCCGCCATGCGGGCGAGGCAGACCTCGGGCGTCCAGGGCTCGGGGCGGATGCCGGTGAGCTGGAACTCGATCGGCAGCCGGTCGCGGCTCGACTCGATGAAATGGTTCACGCCGCGCACGAAGGCCTGGAGAATCTGCCGCGCGTCCGGGGCGTAGCTCGCGTACTCGGCCTCCATGTCGCCGCGGTAGCGCAGCAGCCGGGCGAAGCGGTCGCGCTCCACCGCGCCGGGTCCCAACACCTCGGCGAGCTTGCCTTCCCCCGTCCGGCGCCAGATCTCCATCTGCCAGAGCCGATCCTGGGCGGCGACGAACCCCTGGGCGAAGAAGAGGTCGTCCTGCGTCTCGGCGAAGATGTGCGGCACGCCCCAGGGGTCGCGCAGCACCGTGACCGGTTTCTGGAGCCCGGGGACCTGGATGCGGCCGGAGGTCCGCGCCAGCACGGCGCGGGCCTGCGCCGCGAGATCGGGCGGAGCGGCCGGCCCGCTCTGGGCGGAGAGTGGCTGGAGGGTGAGGAGGAGAAGGAAGAGATGGGCTCGTCTCATCAGACCTCAAGAGTGGTTGAGCCGGCTGCCCGGCTTGACCCGGCTTCCGGCGGGGATGCGGACGCCCGCCGGGATGTGCACCTTCTGTCCTACCAGCGTGATGTCCGAGCTCCTTTCACGCCGCGGCCCGAGCTTGGGTCCGCCCTCCGACCCGCCGACCGCCGCTCCCTCCCCCACCCGCACGCGGACGTCGAGGATCGCGGACTGTACCGTCGCGCCGGTGCGGATCGTGACGTCGTCGAGGAGGATGGAGTCGCGGACCACGGCCCCCTGCTCCACCATGACGCCGGGCCCCAGGACCGAGCGGACGACGCGGCCGGCGACCCGCGCCCCGGGTGAGATCAGGCTCTCCTCGATGCGCGCCGACTCCGCGATCCGGGCCGGGAGCCGCTGGTGCCCCAGGGTGAGGATCGGCCACTCCGGGTCGTCGAGCACCAGCCCGGGCTCGGGGGCGAGCAGGTCCATGTGGGCTTCGAAGTAGCTGTCCACGGTGCCGACGTCCTTCCAGTAGCCCTCCATACGGTGTTCCCAGGCGCGCCCTTCGGAGACCAGGCGCGGGATCAGCTCGTGGCCGAAGTCCTTGAGCGAAGCACCCTGGTCGTCCCCGGCCTCCCCGGCCAGTTGATCGAGCGTCGAAAGCAGCTTGCGGGCATCGTAGGCGAAGACCTCCGTGGTGACAAGATCGCTCGCCGGCTCCTCCGGCTTGTAGGCGAAGTCGGTGATCCGCCCGTCGGGGCCGACCTGGACCACCCCGAAGCGGCTCGCCTGGTTGCGCGGCACCCGGGTGGTGACGGCGGTCACGTCCGCCTTCCGTTCCCGGTGCCGGGCGATCACCTCGCCAAAGTCCAGCTTGTAGATATGGTCGGCGCTCAGGACCAGCACGATCTCCGGATTGCTCTCGCGCAGGAACCGCCTGTGCCGGTAGAGGGCGTCGGCGTTGCCCTCGGCGAACCCGCTCTCATCGCCATTGTCCTCGCGGCGCTGGTACGGCGGCAGCACCTGGAGGCCGCCGTAGGTGCGGTCGAGGTCCCAGGGGCGGCCATTCGACAGGTGCTCGTTGAGGGAATGGGGCTGGTACTGCTCGATCACCCAGACGTCGGAGATGCCGCTGTGCACGCAGTTGCTCAGCGCGAAGTCGATCAGGCGATAGACCCCGGCGAAAGGCATGGCGGGCTTGGCCCGCTCCTCGGTGAGCACCTCCAGACGTCCCCCCTCGCCACCGGCGAGGACCACGGCCAGGATTTCGATGCGGCGCATAACCCCTCCTCCTCCCCCCTCCCCCCGCCGGACGCGAGGGGCGATGGCCAGGACTATGGCAAAGACCGGGCCAAGGCGTCCGGGAAACCCTCACCGGGCCGGGCAGGGTTGTAAGATGTCTGTATGGCGGCTCGCGGCCCTTTCCAGCTCTGGTCTTTGCTCCTCCTCGCCTTTCTAGGGACTTTCGTCTCCGGGTGCGGGCGCCGGGATCTCGCCGAGCAGGCGTCTCCGGCGGCGGCTCCCGCGCCTCCCGTGCGGAGGACGGCCGCCGCCGAGCCGCGCCCGGAGCGCAAAGGGTGGATCGGCGTCGTCGTGACGCGGGAATCGGTCGACGTCACGGCCGAGACCCAGGGGCGGCTCCAGGCGATCTACGTCGAGATCGGCGACGTGGTGCCGCGCGGCGGGCGGATCGCGACGCTGGATGCCCAGGTGATCGGCCAGGACCTGGAGATGGCGCGTTCGGCTCTGCGCGCCGCGGAGGCCGACGTACGACGGGCCGCCGCCGAGTTGGCCGAGGCGCGGCAACGCTCCGAGCGGCGCCAGGCCAACCCCGACTTCTTCTCCAAGGAGGATCTGGCGGAGTCCGAGCTGCGGGCCAAGACCGCGGCCTCGTCGTATGAAGTGGCCCAGGCGGGGGTGGCCGAGCAGCGCGCCCGCATCCGCCAGATCGAAGCGACGCGCGGCCAGACCGAGATCCGCGCCCCCTTCGATGGCCGGGTCGCCGAGCGCTTCGTCGACCCAGGCGCCGTGGTCGGCCCCGGGACGCCGCTGGTGCGCCTGATCAGCTCGGGCGACCTGCTGGTCCGCGCGGCGGTCCCGCCGGAAGAGGCGCGTGCCCTGTCGGTGGGAGCCCCGGTCACCGCGACCGCCCGCAGCACGGGGCTGCGGGTCCCCGGAAAGGTCCAACGCATCGCGCCCGAGGTGGACGCGGCGTCGCAGATGGTGCTCATCGAGGTGCGGCTCACCCCGGGTACGGGCGGCAACCGTCTCCAGACCGGACAGGTGGTCGACGTGGCGCCGACCCAGGCCCCGGCATGAACAAGAATATGAAGAGGAAGAGACCCCCCTCTCCCGAGGACGTTCCGCTCCCGACCGACCTCGGCCTGCCCGAGGAGACGCCGCTCCAACCCGACGAGGCGGCGGAAGCGGTCCGGGAAGCCCGCCGCATCGCGGGCCGGACCGGGGAGCCTGAATCTCTCGCCGAGCCGATCCCAGGCTTCTCCTGGGGACCGATGCGGCCGGACGAAAAGCCGAGCTGAAGAGGAGGGAGCAGGGCGCCATGAATGGCGCCCCTACACGAGAAGATGCGCCAAGGGCTGTAGGAGCGCGATTCATCGCGCCCTGTCTATCTCCTTGCGGGATGATGCGGAAGGTTACGCGACCGTCGCGGTCGGCTGGGGGCCGCTGAACTTGACCGCGGTGATGACCTGGGAGAGGAGCTCGACGGCGCGCTCGCGCTGGGTGACCGAACGGCGCAGCAGCACGGTGGCGGCGGCCTCCGGCTCGATCCCCATCGTCTGGAAGATCGGCAGGATCTGCCCGGTCAGCTCGTCCAACTCGGCGAAACGGCCGGTCCGGGCGTAGAGCACCGCGAGATCCAGGGAGACGAGCGCCGCCTCGTAGGGCATATCGCGCTCCTCGTAGCCGTACCGGGCCCGGACGAGCCGCCGCTCCGCCTTCTCGTGCTGCCCCAGGGCGGCCGCCATGTGCCCCTGGAGCCAGATGGTCTTGAGCTCCATCAACGGCGAGCGGGCATGCCGCGCCAGCTCCTCGTTGGCGTCATGGACTGCGAGCGCCTGCTCGGGGTAGCCGGCGTCCACCAGGTTCCAGGTGAGGGCGTGCAGGGCAATCGAGGCGAGCCGGGGATCCCGGTCCGCCTCGATCAACTCCAGGGCCTGGCGCAGCAGTCGGACCGCCGTGGCCGGACGGTTGGCATAACCCCAGACGATCCCGGCCTTGATCAGGAGCATCGCCAACGCCGGCCCGTCACCCCGCCTGCGTTGAATGGCGCAGGCCTGCTCCAACTGCTCCAGGGCGCCGCGGAAATCGCGTCGGCTCTCAAGCAGGGAGGCCGTGAATTCCAGGATTACGGCTTCAAGGACCACGTCGAGGGAGCCTTGGAACCAGTGGGCCCGCGCCCGGGCGAGGGCCCGCTCCGCGGCGGCGAAACGGCCGCGGATACGGAATGCGTTGCCCAGATGGGCGCAGGCCTTGGCCCGCAGGTCCTGCAAAGCCCTGGCTCCCCTCGCAGCCTCCGCGTCCAACTGGCCCGCCACCGCCAGGGCGAGACTGGCACGCTCCTCCATCTGCTCCGCGTCCGTATAGCGCAACTCGAAGCTGGAGGCGATCAGCAGCTCGCACAGCTCCCGGGAACGAAAACGGCGCGAGCTGCCGGCCAGACACTTCCGGTCTTCCCGCGGCACCGCCAGCAACACAGCGAGGAGCTCTGTGCCTGTTTCTGCGGAGGTAGCGGGCCGTAGGATCGACATCGGTCTCTTCCTGTAGTGAAGTATATCCTATCTGACCTCATTTAAGGCTTTGGATTGGCGGGGCAAGTGATGGGATTACCGCTGGGATCGATACATCCGCCGCCCGGCGGAGGGGGCGAGGTTTCGTTGGAAATGCCGCTGCCCGAGTCGGTCGCGGCGGTGCCTTCCTTCTCCACCGCCAGACGGCTGCTGTACGCCGTGTCGGTGCCGGTGACGTATCTCCAGAAGCTCTCGACCATCTGGAATACGGGGTTGCCGATCGCGGAGAACCCTTCCCAGAGGCGGTGGATGCCGTCGTCCGCCCGGGCCGGGCCGGCATTGGCCAGCAACAAGGCCGCGAGGGTTGCGGCGAGACAGAAGGGCCTGACAGATTTCATCACGTTCTCTCCCCATGGGGCAGGACACGCAAAATGACGGGCCTGCCTGATCTCCATTGGATTACAAAACCCTTAAGTGCGCAAGGGCCTTGGAAGAGGGACAAAGTTTTTTCACGAAAATTGCGGGCTCCGCGGCCGGAGATCAGGGCGGCGAGCCGGGCCGGCCGCCTGGGATATAGTTTCAAGCCCCGGATGGCGGGCCCCCTGGCATGGGCGGGCCCCCGGGCAAGGGTTGGCGTTATCCGTTGGAGGAGACGATGGGAGATCTGCTTCGCGACCTTCGCCATGCCTTGCGCATGGTGTTCAGGAGTCCCGGCTTCACGGTCATGGCGGTGCTCACCCTGGGGCTCGGGATCGGGGCCGCCACCGTCATCTTCAGCATGGTGGACGCGGTGATGCTGCGCCCGCTCCCCTTCACCGAGCAGGAACGGCTGGTGACCCTCTGGGGCCAGCGCAACGAGGCGCCGGTCGAGGTCTCCCTGCAGGACTACGAGCAGTGGCGGGAGAACAGCCGGTCGTTCGCGGCCCTGGGGGTGGTGAGCGCCAGCGACTCGGACCTGGCGCTGACCGGCCAGGGCCAGCCGCTCCACGTGCGCGGCCGGATCGTCTCGTCCAACCTCTTCGAGGTGCTCGGCGTCAAAGCGGTCCGGGGCCGCTCGCTGCTGCCGGCGGACGACCGGCCGGGTGCGCCGCCGGTGGCGGTCATCAGCCACGGCTTCTGGCGCCGCCGCTTCGGCTCGGACCCCGGCGCGGTCAACAGGACGATCTCCATCGACGGCAGGCCGACGACGATCGTCGGCGTCATGCCCCCGGACTTCCGCTACCCGCGCGACGTCGACGTCTGGTCGCCGATCGGGGAGATGAACGCCATCCCAGAGCTCAAGACGCTCCGCGTCCTCGAGGCGATCGGACGCTTGAAGCCGGGGGTGACGCTGGAGACGGCGCGGCAGGAGATGACGGCGCTGTCGACGCGGCTGCAGCGGGAGTTCCCGCGCGAGAACGAGGGCTATACCGCGGTGGTCACGCCGCTGGTCGAGGAGATCCTGGGCGACACCCGGCCGGCGCTCCTGATGCTGCTCGGCGCGGTCGCCCTGGTGCTGCTGATCGCCTGCGCCAACGTCGCCGGCCTGCTGCTCGCGCGGGCGGCGGCGCGGCAGAAGGAGACCGCGGTGCGCACCGCCCTGGGCGCCGGCCGGACACGGCTGGTGCGGCAGCTCCTCTCCGAAAGCGCGGTGCTCGCCCTGCTCTCCTCCCTGGTCGGATTGCTGCTCGCCTACGGCGGCATCGACCTGTTGGCGGCGTTCGGGCCGGCGGACATCCCGCGCCTCGACGAGGTGGGGATCGACGGCCGGGTGCTCGGCTTCACGCTGCTCGTCTCGCTGGTCACGGTGCTGCTCTTCGGGCTGATCCCGGCCCTCCAGGTGGCCCGTCCGGACCTGACGGCGGCCCTGAAAGAGGGGGGCAAGGCCTCCGCCGGCCAGCGCAGCACCAGGCTGCGCAGCCTGCTGGTCTCCAGCGAGGTGGCCCTGGCCCTGGTGCTGCTGGTCGGCGCCGGGCTGATGATCCGCAGCTTCCTGCAACTGCAGAACACCGACCTCGGGTTCCAGCCCGACAACCTGCTGACGATGCGCATCACGCTGTACGGCCAGGAGCGGCCGGAGCCGCCTCTGTGGGCGGGTTTCTTCCAGCAGGTCGTGGAACGGGTGGAGGCGCTGCCCGGGGTGGAAGGCGCTTCGGTGGTGCTGCTGCGCCCGCTCTCCGGCCCGATCGGCTGGGACTACCCCTTTACCGTCGAAGGGCAGTCGGAGGAGGAGCGCCGGGCCAACCCGTCGTCCAACCACGAACGGGTGAGCCCAGGCTATTTCAAGATGATGGGCATCCCTCTCCTGCGGGGCCGCGACTTCACCTGGGGTGACGCCGCGGGCGCGCCGATGGTCGCCATCGTCAACGAGGCGACGGCGCGCCGCTACTGGCCCGGCCAGGAGGCGATCGGCAAGCGGCTGCGTTGGGGGCACGGCGACCGCGCTCCCTGGCTGACGGTGATCGGCGTGGTGGGGGACGTCCGCTACCGCGAGATCCAATCGGTCAAATCGGACCTCTACGTGCCGTTCCTCCAGGACCCGCACTGGGCGATGGACCTGATGGTGCGCACCAGCGGCGATCCGCTGTCGGTCGCGCCGTCGGTGACCGCGGCGGTGCAGGCGATCGAGCCCGACCAGCCGGTGGCCAAGATCACCACCATGGAGCAGGCGGTGGCCGACTCCGTGGCGCGCCCGCGCCTGCGGACGCTGATCCTCGGCACCTTCGCGGCGCTCGCCCTGCTGCTGGCGGCGGTGGGCCTCTACGGCATCATCGCCTACTCCGTGGCCCAGCGCAGCCACGAGATCGGCATCCGCATGGCCCTGGGCGCCGACCGCAACGCGGTGCTCGGGATGGTGCTGCGCCAAGCGTTGGCCCTGACCCTCGCCGGCCTCGCCGCCGGCCTGCTGCTCGCCATGGCGGTCGGCGCCACCGGCTGGATCACCGAGCTGCTCTATGGCGTGCGCTCCATCGACCTGCTGACCTTCGCCGTGGTGCCGCTGGTGCTGATCACGGTCTCGATCGCGGCGAGCCTGCTGCCCGCCCGCCGCGCCACGCGGGTCGACCCGCTGGTGGCGCTCCGGTACGAATGATGACGGTCCACTCCCCCATCACCGGCGAGGACTACGAGCGCCTGCGGGAGGACCTCAAGCGCTCGGTGGGCCGCGTCTGCCCGAGCTGGATGGCCGACCGCTCGGAGGACCTCGTCCAGGTGGCGCTGATGCGGGTCATGGAGATCCACCGCAAGCGGGAGGGGACGTCCGAGTTCTCCCCCTACTATCTGAGGCGGGCGGCCTACAGCGCGATGATCGACGAGATCCGGCGGCTGCGCCGCCGCCAGGAGGTACCGCTCGAAGCGGACGACGAGGATGGGGGCGGCGGCTTCGATCCGGCGGCCGAGACCGCGGACCCGGAACGCGCCTCGGCCAGCCGCGAGACCGGGCGCGCCATCCGCGACTGCCTCGGCCTCATGGTCAAGCCCCGGCGCATGGCCGTGACCCTGAACCTCCAGGGGCACAGCGTTCCCGAGATCGGCAAGCTCCTCGGCTGGACCGGCAAGAAGGCCGAGAACCTCGTCTACCGGGGCATGGCGGACCTGCGGGGATGCCTGGAATCCAAAGGGCTGGGACGCTGATCGACGCAATGACATGCCTCCATGAGGGGATCGGCCGGGGACTAGCGTTCTATCCAGTGAACCGCCCGATGGCGCCCCTCACCGACGGGGAGGCGCCCCGGCGGCAGGAGATCCCTTGAATATGGAGAGCATCAGCCGGGCTTGGGAAGGGAAGGAGGGCTCGCGATGAGCCGCGACGACCAGGAGCTGGCACGGCTGCGCGCCGCCTTCGCCGCCCCCACGGGGACCTCGCCGGAGCCGGAGAGCTGCCCGCCCGCCGAGAAGGTCTGGGCCGCGGTCCGGGGCGAGCTCGCCGCCGGCCAGACGCGCGAGGTGGTCGAGCACATCGCCGCCTGCGCCGCCTGCGCCGAGGATTGGCGGCTGGCCATGGACCTCCAGAAGCAGGAGCCCGCCCAGGCGACGGCCGCTCCGCTGGCGCCGGTCGTCTACGGACGCTTCCAGCGCTGGCGCCCCCTGGCCGCCGCCGCGGCCATGGCGGCCGGCCTCTTGATCGTCGTCGGCATCCAGTCGGACAACCTGTGGGGCCCGCGCGCTGAGCCCACGTACCGCGAGGCCGGGCGCACGGAGATCCGCTCGCTGGTGGACGCGGCCCTGCCGCGGCAAGGCGGCGCGCTGCGCTGGTCGCCCCTCTCCGGAGCGGTCTCCTACGACCTCGTGGTCAGCACCGAAGACCTGCGGGTCGTCGCCGAAGCGCGGGGTCTGACCGCTACCGAGTACCGGGTCCCCGAGAGCGCCCTTGCCGGTGTCGCGCCGGGCACCAGGCTCCTCTGGCGGGTCGAGGCCGGGATGGCCGACGGCCGCCACGAGAGCTCGCCTACCTTCACCACGACGGTCCGCTAACCCCTCCCTCTAGAGCCCACCTCGCCCATCGGCAGGTGGGCTTTCGTGTCTTCTGTGGGTTCATCGGTTCGAAAGTGAGGATTTCCATTTAATGTAAATATTTCCTTGATCTATTGTCCTTTCTACTACCCACACGTACACTCTTCTCATCCTCACATCCCGGCTTGGCCGGTGAAACAAGTCTCCCGAAAATCTGTATTTCGGGTGAGGGGATCGGCGCCCGGGGATCGTTCTTACAAGTGAAGGGCAGTAACGAGGTGCCAAAAACAAACTCAGACTCCTAAGGGAGAGACGGACATGAGCGAGACTCTGGAGATCAAGACCGCAGCCGCGACGCGAATCGCCAGCAACGACGGACCGGCCGACGAGAACACGCAGGGACCGATCGGTGAGGACCCGGGTCCGCCGTACGATCCGCCGCCGACCGGCGGGACCGAGGGCTAACACTTCGAGACGATGAGACGGGCAGCCGGCAGGCTGCCTGTCACCCTTTTGGTCCCCCTCCTCCCGCACCCGGATGCGGTACTCTTTCCGGGTGCGTCTTCGTCGTATCGTCCTCCTCTTCTTCTGTTGTACAGCGTACACGCTAGTGCCTCCCGCGGCGGCGGACCTGGCGGACTGCGAGAAGCAGTTCGCCGCGGCTCCGGCATCAGAGTCGACCGCGGAATGCTTCTTCAACCTCTCCTACAAGGACGGCCCGGACAGCCCGGCGGCACACCGGATCGCGGAGCTCCAACGGCTCGATCCCTCGAATGGCTGGTTCTCCCTCTACCTTGGGCACATGCGCGTGCAGGAAGTCGAGCAGGCGGTCGTGCTGTACCGCTCTTCGGCCCGGGCCTTCGCCGCGCGGCGCGAGGCCCGCGGGGAGATCCTGGCGCGGTCGAGCCTCTACCGCCTTCTTGCCCGGCAGGGGCGCCTGAACGAGGCGGGCCAGGAAGCCCGCCGGGCCGCCGTCGTGGCCGAGGCCTCGGACGACCCCGAGCTCCTCGCCATGGGGCAGATCCTCCAGGCGAGGTATCTCTCGGCAGCCCGCGAGGACTGGGAGCGGGCCTATCTGCTGCTTCGCCGCGCCGAGGAGGTTCTCTTCCCGGAGGGCAGGTACTTCCTGCAGCGGGACTGTCTGCTCGCCCTGGCCAACGTCGGTTTTCAGACCGGCCGCACCGCCGAGGCACGGGCCAGCTACCGTCGGCTCGCCGATCTCGCCCACAGCAAGAGCGACCACTTCGCGGAGGCCACGGCGCGCTACAACCTCGCCAGCTCGCTTTTGGAAGAGATGGCGGAGATGCCGCTTCCGGGTGGCACCCAGGTGATCGTGGACCTGGCCCGGCAGGCGCTCGAGGCGGCGGAGGAATCGGACAACCGCGAGATCCGGGCGAAGTCGCAGTGGATGCTGGGTCTACTCGCCGAACGGGTTGAGGCCCTCCGGCACCTGGAAGCGTGCCTCGGTACGGCGGTGCCGCAAGACCAGGGTTACTGCCTGAACGCCCTCGCCCGGCGGCTTACGGCGGTTGACCCAGGAGAGGCGCGGCGGGCCGCCGACCGGGCCCTTGCCATGGCGCGGCAGGCGAAGGACCCGTGGGACATGGCGTTCGCCTGGCGCGAGCGGATGCGCGTGAGCTGGGCCGCCGCCTCGCAGGAACGGGCGGTCGCCGATTCACGGTCGGCCCTCGACGCCATCGAGGCGCTGCGCGACCTGCAGACCGCCTCGACCAGCCAGGCCGGGATGTTCTCCACCTGGGCCGAAGACTACTACTGGCTCTCCGGCCGGATACTCGAGGAAGACGATCTCGAAAGCGCGTTCGTCGTGATCGAGCGCATGCGGGCCCGCAGCCTGATCGACGCGCTGGAAGCCGCCCGCGCCACTCCGTCCGCGGCGTTGCCGCTGCGCCAACAGCGCGCCACGGTGCTCGAACAGATCTCGGCCGTCCAGCGGCGCCTGCTCGATCCGGAGCTGCCGGAGGCCGAGCGGACCGCGGCGAACCAGGAGCTCGAGGGCCTGGAGATCGAGGAGGCCGACCTCCGCGACCGGCTCACCCGCGCGGACACCTCCTTCATCGCCCTGCGCCGGCGCGAGTTCGCCACGCTCGGCCGCGTGCGCCAGGCCCTCGCTCCGGACCAGGCGCTGCTCTCCTTCCAGGTCTCCCCCTGGCAGGACGCCCGCGGCGACTTCGCCGGAGGCTCCTGGCTGATCGTCTCCACCCGCGCGGGATCGCGCGTCTACCGGCTGCCCGGCCGGGTCGAGCTGCGGCCCGCCGTACGGCTCTTTACCGGGACGTTCGGACGGCGGGACGGCTCGGAGGCCAGCCCGTCCGTCCACCTCTACCGGCAGCTGCTGGAAAAGGCTGTCGCGGAGCTGCCGCCGGGGATCCGGCGTCTGATCCTGGTCCCGGACGACGCGCTCCATCAACTCCCCTTCGGAGCTCTCCGGCCCTCGCTGAAAGCGCAGCCTCTGGCGGCCCGGTACGAGCTTTCGCTCGTCCCCTCGGCGACGCTCTGGCTGGAATGGAAGGGGCAGCGGTCGACCCCGGCCCCAACGCCCGCCCTGGCCCTTGCCGATCCGCCGCCGCCGGGATCGGGGCCAGGCCGGCCCGTGGTGATGGCGGCCTCCGAGCGCGCCGCGGTCTTCGCCGACGCCGTCCAGCTCGGCGCGCTTCCCTACGCGCGGCAGGAGAGCCGGGCCGTGGTGAAGGCCCTGGGCGGCGGTAGCGTCCGGCGGCTGGGGGATGAGGCTTCGGAGGAGTTCCTGAAGCAGACCGAGCTCGGCCGCTTCAGCCTCCTCCACTTCGCCACCCATGCCGTGCTGGACGAGCAGAACCCGGAGCGCTCGGGCGTGCTGCTCGCCCCCGCCGGCGGCGAGGACGGCCTGCTTCAGATCCGCGAGATCGTCGACCTCGGCCTCGACGGGCGGATCGTGGTGCTCGCCTCGTGCCGCAGCGCCTCCGGGACCCTGCTCCGCGGCGAGGGCGTGATGGGGCTGGCGCGCGCCTTCTTCCAGGCCGGTTCCCACGCCGTGGTGGCGAGCCTCTGGCCGCTCCGGGACGACGACGCGGCCGCCCTGTTCGACCGCTTCTACCAGCACCTCGGCCGCGGCGCGAGCCTGGCC